>JAJDBL010000345.1 GCA_029261375.1 Nitrospirales bacterium | reverse complement strand
GCGGACACTTACCCGCCTAACGTGATCATTTCAATCTTAGTCTGTCGTCGGGGATTATACCCTTCGGACGAGTTAAGCGCTTCCAACCGTTCATCTGAATAGCGATCCGATCGTTTGTTCCATACGGACGTAATCACGTCCGTAATAGCATCATCAGTTGCTCCATTCCTCAGGAAAGTCTTCAGATCAAGACCGTCATTTGAGAAGAGACACGTCACAAGCTTCCCATCAGCCGTTAGTCGAGCACGCGTGCAATTGGTACAAAACGGCTCAGTCACTGATGCGATAAATCCAATATCCCCTCGATTGTCGGAAAAGGCATACTGGATTGCTGGATCACTTACCCTCTCTCGATCTCCATCCTGAGTCGGGTAGACATCGTGAATGCGCTCAAGTATTTCCTTCTTTGATACGATCTTGTTCGACGCCCAGCCGTTTGCATTCCCAACGTCCATATATTCGATAAACCGAAGTGACAGCTCATGTTCACGACAGAAGTCAACCATTGGAATGATCTCATCGTCGTTGACACCACGCTCAACCACCATATTAATCTTAATTGGCTTAAATCCACTGGCCTTTGCCGCAAAAATGCCGTTCAAAACTTTTGGTAAATCCTCTCGTTTGGTCATTCGCTTGAATTTTTCTTCATCCAACGTATCCAAGCTAATATTGATTCGACTCAAGCCCGCTGCACGCAGCGAATCCGCCTTCTCTACTAGACGAGACGCGTTGGTGGTGAGACAGATATCCGAGAGTCCCGGCACCTCACCAAGCTGCTTGATCAACGTTTGAAGCTCAGAGCGCAGAAGCGGTTCGCCGCCGGTCAATCGGACCTTGCTGACGCCTAGCTCAACAAATAGGCGAGTAAGGCGGGTAATTTCCTCGAACGAGAGAAGCTCCTCGCGGTCGATCCAGACATATTCATCAAACGGCATGCAGTAGGTACACCGGAAGTTACATCGATCGGTGACCGAGATCCTCAGATCACGAAGCTCTCTGCGGTAGATATCTGAAAGCATCAGGGGTGCTGCTCCACCCACACTTCGCCAGCCGGAGTTGTCTCCTGCTTCCAAATCGGTGTGATCTGTTTCAACTCGTCAATACACCATTGGCACGCTTTAAATGCATCCGCCCTATGTTCCGCACCAACAACGATCAGGACAATGTTTTCCCCAATGTCAATTTCCCCATAGCGGTGAATGATAAGGACTTCAAGAATATCGAAATCTTTAAGTGCGCGCTCACGGATTTCTCTCAACGTCTTTTGTGCCATACCCTCATAGTATTCAAACGTGATTTTCGAAACATCGCGCCCGAGAGAACGTTCTCGTGCTGTTCCTAGAAACACATTTATTCCACCGATCATCTTGGAGCTGTCTCGAACACGGTCAATCTCCTGATCGACCGAAAAGTTCTCTCGTTGTACGCGAACCAAGATAGAGACCTCTTCCGCGATAGAAAGGACATCAGTCCCTCCTGCGAAAGGGGGAAGAAGGGCAACCTCATCCTCGGTCTGAATTGACGTATCATCAGTTGCAATCTCGTGATTCACAGAAATCATCACCTTCTTCTCTTGAATAAGTTCTCCTAGCTGAGGGAACTGTGCTGTCAGCTCTCGCGCAAGATCTTTGACCGAATGACCATTACCATTGGCATGCCACACCACTTCATCCTGACCACCAGCAAGATCTTTTAGCATTCCAAACAGCTTAATCGTCATCGTTCTGTATCACTGATGTGCGACACTTGCCGCCGTGTTATGCTCCGCCACTGACGGCCGGAGATAGGTTCCAGATTTCCCTCCGGCTTTGGAGTTCAAACACATATCCGTCACCATCATTCCTCGATCGATTGCCTTGCACATGTCATAGATCGTCAGGGCAGCGACAGAAACGGCAATGACAGCCTCCATTTCCACTCCGGTTTGCCCGGTGGTTTTGACCTCCGCGGTCACCAAGATACTACAGCGACCATCTGCGTTCGGTGTGCCGTCTTCCCGGAACGCCATGTTGACACTCGTGATGAGTAGCGGATGACACATCGGAATCAAGTCTGGCGTTCGTTTGGCCCCCATCGTGCCGGCCACCTGCGCAACGGCTAAGACATCGCCTTTCGCGATCCGGCCCTCCTGGATCCTGAGCAGGGTCTCAGGCTGCATGAGAATACGTGCTTGAGCTACCGCAGTCCGGGGAGTCGTTGCCTTTTGACCAACATCGACCATTCTGGCTCGACCGTCAGCATTGAAGTGTGTTAAATCGTCCATTTTTTCTGTATCAGCAAGAACTTACGAAGCCTGGCATTATAGGTCGGGGTAAGAATTTCTGTCAATTCAGCGCATGGCTCATCGGTGGTCCTTGACACGTCCAAAACGAGCCCCGTACGATTGCAGACTGATCCAAGATGATTTCATGGAAAATCCCCCAGAAAACACCCCACTGAGCGGCATGCGCCCCCCCGATGAAGAATTAGACCTCAGAGGAGTCATGTGCCCGTTTAACTTCGTCAAAACTAAATTACGGCTCGAAGATATGGTTGATGGCGCAGTCCTCACGGTGACCCTCGACCAGGGAGAACCACTGAAGAACGTTCCCGCAAGCGTGCAGATGGAAGGCCATTCTATTCTTAGAATTGAACCGCTGGAATTCCATGCTCGGGTCTGGATACGGAAGCACGCCTCTTAGCATCCCCCTGTTGCTCCTCCAACCAAGAGCGTCATCTCCCCTTTGAGCGCACGTGTCTCGACACACTCGATCAGCTCATCGACCGTTCCTCGGATAATCTCTTCAAACTTTTTCGTCAACTCGCGTGCCAGAACCACGCGGCGACCTTCCATGACAGCTTTTATGTCGACGAGAGTCTTACCAACACGATGTGGGGATTCAAAGATAATCAGCGTACACAACTCAGCTTTTAGCGCTTCCAATTTCTTCAATCGTGCAGCACGGCGACGAGGAAGAAAGCCTTCAAAAAGAAATCTATCGCTTGGCAATCCAGACGCCGCTAATGCGGCGAGAACTGCGGAGGCGCCCGGTAGCGGCACGACCTTGATTCCGCGCAACACACACTGAGTGATAAGAAAGTAACCGGGATCTGAAATAACGGGTGTGCCGGCATCTGATACTAGAGCAACATCCTTGCCTTCTCGCAGCCGCTGAAGAAGAAGTGGAGTTTTATGCTCTTTGTTGAAGTCGTGATAGCTCGTGAGGGTGGTAAATATTTGATAGTGATTGAGCAACTTCTGGGTATGCCGGGTATCCTCCGCGGCAATGATCTGAACTTCCTTAAGCAGGCGAAGAGCGCGAAGAGTGATATCTTCAAGATTTCCAATGGGCGTACTAACCACATACAGAACACCAGGGGTAGAATCTTCGCCGAGCTCTTCGTCAGTCTCCCTCTGGTTCTGCCCCGCCATGGGTGTGCGTAACTTTTTCTTCGTCGAAGAGGTCACGCATGGCTTGTTCCGTGTCTTCCGTTTCATCCGCGACAATCGGCAATTCCTTTCTTTTCACGGGCTTCTTTTCGTTTGGCTTTTCTTCCATCGGTTCCCCTTCTCTTTGTCATTATTATTGAATAGAATGCGGCGGGGTGAAGCTCACGCCACCGCCTTACACTACCCGGCATTTCTCATGCACACACTATGCTACGCTCTGCTTGACTCAACGTCGAACTCCTGCTTAGAATATGATTCATAGATAGTCTAATGATGAGCCAGAACCCCAAAGACATTTCATCCTCAGAGTGGCTAGGCGGAGAAGCCCTTGTCGGGGGAATTCCTCGTCAGCGATGGACAGAAGCATTGCCATCATTGAAGACCAGAATGGCCACGGCAAGCGTCACACTTGTGTTTGTATCTGGCCTCGTCTTAGGCCTCGTTTCCAGCCTCTGTTTCGTCCTACCGAGAAAGTCCAGACAGAGAGACTAACCGCCACTGAATCGCGATCGTTTAGTTCGCTGAGATGGTAAAGTCGGCGTTACTGAAATCCGTAGCAATTGCCTGACCTGCTGCATCCCTCACAACAATCTTCACTCGCACTTCAGTTGAATCTACTTCGGGCACTGTCCAAATAACGTCACCACCAAACTTTATACACACATCTATTTCAGGATCGGCAACACCTTCCTCGATCGAGGTTCGTGTCTTACGACAAGGCGCTGGGTCCCCTTCCACAACGATACGTTCAAAGGTCTGGCCACTATTCAACGAATAGCTCACGTCCACATGGTCAGCAACGACGATTCTCCTAGCGTTCTGTGCACCTCCCTGTATCATTCGCCATCTGATAACCTGCTCATCTCCAGGTTGAAGCACCTCGCCACCATTAGGAGACTTTAGCCGTAGGACCGGTTGAACCTCGATATCCGTTGATGCCCCGGCGTGATCGATTGATGGAATCAGAGGATTAAGAGACAAGCTCTCCACGTCAAACACTGCAACTTCCCCAAATGCAGCCTCCCCAATCGCCGCAAATACCACATATATCGTTAGCCCGTCTGGCGTGACCCCAATGTCCCAGGGATTGCGCTCGGTGATGATCTCGTCCATCACGTTCCCGGTCTCAGTATCGACTACAGAGAACGAATCAGAACCGCTATTGGCCACGAATGCGCGATCTCCGTTGGGGTGAAATGTCACCCCAGAGGGTCTCGAGCCTACCTGGATGGTATTGATTACCTCATCGGTCAACACGTTAATCACCGTCACGCTCTGAGCGCCCTCATTCGCAAGCGCAACACCGGTCACATATGCCTGGTTGAGTACTGGCATCATCCCAATCGCTGGCGGGCGCGAAAACTCTTGAGCCTGAAACTCTATAGTCTTAACCACCTGGTTCGTCGCCACATCAATAATCGTAACTGCTGCTGGAACGTCCGTACCTTGCTGAGTCAGATGGCCAACATAGACTTTCGTACCGTCCGGAGTGACTGCGACACCAGTGGGAAACTCTCTGCCTGCCGTAATGATATCTAGAACCGTATGAAACGTCTGGCTCTTTGGATCCACATCAATGACAGAGATTGTGGCGTCGAGCTCGTTGGACACATAGGCGCGTTTTCCGTCGGGGGTCACCGAAACACCGTAGGGTCCATTCCCTACGCGGATGATGTCGTTACCCGGTTCGATATCTGGTTTGAGAACTTGATTAAAGCGCACGGTGACCACAGAAACCGAGTCATCACTAAAGTTCGTGACATACGCCCGTTTCCCATTGGGTGAAAAGGTTACGGATCGCGGGAGCTTCCCGATCCCCGTTCGCTCATCGATCGTCCCTGCATTGAGATGTGAAATCGTATCAATCGCCTCGACATTGCGTGTTTGACCGGTAATTTGAACGTTGGGACCATTAGTGATATATGCCACCGCAGCTGCTAGAGCAGCGCTACTTGTCGCAAGAATTCCAATCGCGACGAGCAGCCCCACCACTCCACGCGCACCAGCCTTCGGCAGAATCCAGCCACCGTGGTTTGTATTTCGCATCTATCGACCTCCTACCGAGGATGAGGCATTCAGACTTATTTTGCCTTTTTGAAATATTTAAAGAACTCGGAGTCCGGACTGATGACGAGCATCGTCTTATCATTCATTGTCTTTTTGTAGGCTTCCATGGATCGGGTAAACGCGAAAAAGTCAGGATCCTGCTTGTACGCCTGTGAAAAAATTGCAAACGCCGCAGCATCTCCATCACCCATCAGCTCTTGCGCGGTCTTATCTGCCTCTGCGAGAAGAATTTCTCGTTCTTTCTCCGCGGTTGAACGAATCTTCTGGGCTTCTTCCTCTCCTTGAGAGCGATAGAGCTTGGCTTCGCGTTCACGCTCAGCTTGCATCCTAGAAAATACCGCCTTCTCGTTCTGATCAGGAAGATCCGCCCGCTTTATCCGCACGTCGATAACGTCAATGCCATAGTCGGCAGCCTTCTCGCCTGCTGCCTTTGTGACATGCGCCATCAGCTCAGTCCGTTTTTCAGACACGATCTCAGACAGCGTATGTTTCCCCAGCTCAATACGCAGCTCAGAGTAGATGATGTCGTCAAGACGATTGAGGGCTCTCTCCTGTGTCTGGAACGCTTCATAGACTTGTAACGGGTTGCGGATCTGCCACTTACCGTAGTTATCGATTCGTAACGTTTTTTTATCAAGTGTAATCACATCCTGAGGGGGAACATCATAATCGAGGAGTCGCTTATCAAAAAGCCTCACATCGTCAACAAAGGGAACTTTGAATTTCAATCCTGGTTCGGTAATGGTGTGGATCGGTTTTCCCAACCGAACCACAATTGCGGTCTCGGTGAGGTCCACCACGAAAAACGGAGACGCCCCCATCATTAACAGCACAACAGCGGCAAATACGATACCGACGAGGATATTCTGCGCGTTCATTGCGTTATCCCGCCTTTCCCTCTAGATCCCGACCCCAGTGGAAGATACGGAAGAATGCCGTCCGCCACTTTCCCTTCGATCACGACCTTATCCATCCCGGGCAAGATTGCTTCCATCGTTTCGATATACATACGTTTACGAATCACGTCCTTCCCGCGTTTATATTCTTTCAAGGTCTTAAGAAAACGATCGGCTTCACCTTTTGCACGCTGAACGCGCGCCTGTGAGTACGCCTGAGCCTCGTTGACCGTCTGTGCGGCTTGCCCCTTCGCCCTCGGGATAATATCGTTCTCGTAACTTTGAGCCTGGCGAATGAGACGTTCACGATCCTCCTTCGCACTGGCCACGTCTTTAAACGCAGCAACAACCTCCTTGGGTGGAGTCACATCTTTCAGCTGAATCGTCGTAATTTCAACCCCGGCTCCATAACTATTAAGAATGTTCTGAACAATGACCTGTGTCTCGTCCTGTATCCGTTGCTTTCCTGTTGTTAAAGCGTCATCAACTTTATTTTTCCCGATGACTTCACGAATTCCCGCTTCGCTGCTTTTCCGAATCGTCTCTTCAATGCCAGAGATCTGGAAGAGATAGGCCTCCGCATCTTGAATCCGATATTGGACGACCATTTCAACCTGAATAATGTTTTCATCCCCGGTGAGCATTAACGCTTCCCGCGGCAACACTTGCGCGCGCCCGCTGGGATCACGCCGAAACCCAACGGCAACCGGATGAACTTTCGTCACTTTTGGTTTGAGGACGGTTTCGATACCTGGAATACGGAAGTGAGGACCCGGCCCGGTCGTCCTCGCAACCTCGCCAAACCGTTTGACGATACCCTGCTCGTCTGGTGCCACGGTATAGAATGCGGAGACAAAACCCAGAAGGATCGCACCCAAGGCGACGATGGTTTTTAAGCCCTTCACCGGGCCACCACTGCCCCCTCCTCCGCCAAACTGGGTCTGAAATTTCTTGAAAATGTCTTGCAATGGGTTGTCAGATTGTCCCCATTGATCACCCTGCTGCCATGCCATAGAGAAGCCTCCTTTTAAGCCTGAAATCGCCTCCAACATAGCAAAACGAGGGTATTGTTACAAGCAAGTGAGCATGGACAATGATCCGTTGAGGTTCTCTGTAGAATGCTCTATACTGGGGCGACATTACGCGCCCTCCACTACCCGTTGGAAGGCCGTTATTCTCACGGTTTAAGAGAGCAAACGGCCCCAACACAATAACCAGCTCACTGTCGGGAATGGATCGAGACTTAGGGCGGTGGCGGTGCGCAATGAAAACGAAAATGGGTAACTTTTTGATATTGAACCCATAGCCTCATATGAGAGGCTATATACGCGTTAGGGTTAGACTTAATGATAATGTTACGTGACACCAAGGAAGTAATGTAGTGGAAAGGAGTAGGATTTCGTTATGACCACGCCTGCAAACAAGATTGTCATCATGCCTGCAATTTTCAGTGAAGCGGATGATGAGCCAGTTAAAGCACTCCAAAAGGCAGGATATGAGGTTGTGCAAAACTCACTTCGTCGCGACCTAAGTGAGGACGAGATCATTACCCTTCTCGACGGCGCCATCGCCATGATTGTCGGGGAAGAAACGATCAGTCGACGCGTAATCGAGCACGCCAGACATTTAAAGATGATCTCGAAATTCGGCGTTTCAGTCGAGAATATCGACATGGACATGGCACGAGAACGGGGGATTGTCGTCACGTCTACCCCGGGCGCACATCAGGTATCAGTGGCAGAACTCGCTATCGCGCTGATGCTAGGTTTGGCAAGAAGCGTTCCAAGGATGGATCTTGATATCAGAAGACAGAAATGGGTTCGGCCTACAGGAATCGAAGTCATGGGAAAAACACTAGGAATCATCGGAGTCGGCCAAGTCGGAAAAGAAGTGGCGAAACGAGCCATTGCTATTGGCATGAATGTCCTCGGATTTGACCGAGCTCCAGACCAAAAGTTCGCTGATCTTCATGGAATTGAGTATGTCCTTGCGGACCAGCTGCTTAAGGAATCTGATTTTGTCACGATTCATCTTAGCCTCACCCCAGACACCGTCGGGTTCCTGACCAGAGACCGCGTTCGTAGGATGAAGGCAGGCGCATTTCTGATCAATATGGCGCGGCCAGAATTTATTGATGAGGATGCGGTCTATGAAGCGCTTAAGGGAAAACGGCTGCGGGGCGCCGCATTTGACATCCTCACACCAGAGCCACCACTTGGACACCTATTTCTTGAACTTGATAATGTCATCATGACCGCGCGAGCTGGCTCTCGCACCGAAGAAACAGTCCAAAGGCAGGCAGAGATGGCTGCAGAAAACGCAGTTGCTGCCTTGAACGGAACCGCGGTTAGCTCCGTTGTTCCCTGACTGTTAACTCGTTCAGCCTCAGAGGATCCTCACCCTTAAGATGAGGCCTCCGATACACGGATAATGCCTTCTCTTACAGCAGGAATAGCAGAATTACACACGCGATCCCAAGGCAAAACGGGATAAGACTAACGACAACTAGGTGCCTGATCGCCTGAGCCGGATTACGATCCCTTGCCGGGTTGTAGACGAATTCATAGGCAAGAATGAGGTTTGTCAGAATCGCGAGAAGCACTCGCGCCCCTTGAGGCCACGATAGGGCTCCCCCAGCAATCACCACAGCAACAT
>JAJDBL010000344.1 GCA_029261375.1 Nitrospirales bacterium | reverse complement strand
CCCTGGCACATCCGCTTCGAGACCCAGGCGGGCAGCGTCGCGGCGCCGGAGATCACAGCGCCGGCCTCCGGCAACCGCCTCACGCTCGACAATGGCGACCCTGCCACGGTCCAGCTCGCGGCCTCGGATCCGGCGCAGATCGTGAGCGACCTCGCGGCTGCAACCGCTTTCCTGAACGACAAGCTCGATATCAACCCGGCGCTGGTCCAGGCCTTCTATTCGAACGCGCTGAGCGGAGATTTCACGATCCAGTTCGTGGGCCAGACCGAGTCGATCACGCTGGCCCACGATGCGACGTCCGTCGACGTTCTCACCGCACTGCAAACCCAGCAGACCGCGGTCTCGACCACGAATCTTCAGGTGAGTGGCTCGGGCCGGGCCTCGGATCCCTGGATCGTCTCCTACGCGAAGGTCGACGCCAACACGCCGGCGGACGTGCCGAGCCTCGAGCTGGTGTCGAGCACGCTCGTGACCGACGACGGCGCGGACGCGCAGTTCACGCTCGTCGAGGAGCCGGCCGAGCACGTGAAGCTCTACCTCGACGGCAGCGCCGTCATCGTGGATCTGGCCAAGAATTTCGACTTCAGCGACTCCCTCGAGTTCAAGCTCAGCCTCGCCGAGCTCGCCGACCAGGTCTCCAACGCCACGCTCAAGCAGATCCTGTCGGGGGTGAGCGACGTCGTGACACTGGCCGGGGACGGAATGCTCGACATCGACCTCGCGGGTCGCCTCGACGTCCGCGTGGGATTCGATCCGAACAAGACGCTGGGCGACGCCGTTTTCGTGACGGATGACTCGTCCGTCGACTTCGAGCTCTACATCGACGGCGAGGCACTCAACTTCGACCTCGCGCTCAACGTCGACCAGGCGCTGAAAGATTTGGAAGGGCTGCTCGGGGAGAACAGCCCCGTGACGACCGTCCTCGAGAACCTGCTCGCCGGGACGAACATCGGCACGCTGGGCCTCTACATCAAGGACGGCAGCGTCAAGCTCAACAGCGGGGACGACCTCGACGGCGACGGGCGACTCGACGGCGCGAAGTTCAGCTTCTTCTTCGCGCCGGACGACGTCGTCGTGGCAGAAGGCGACGGCTCGGGCGACGGACGCTACGCGGTCTTCTTCGACACCCCGGAGAGCAACGACGAAGTCAGCGACGGCGCCAGGGCTCTGAACAGCGGCCAGCTGATCGTCGACCTGCCGCTCTTCCTGCCCGTGGAGGACCTGCCCATGGGCGGGACCACCGAGGACCGGAACGGCGACGGGCTCGGGGACAACGTCCTGCAGATCGAAGTCGCGGACCTGAATGCCGTCGACTTCTCGGAGGACACCAGCAGCTGGCTCGCCGTTACGAGCCCCGACTTCCGCGGCACCGTGAGCCTCTTCTCGCTGCTCGACAACGTCGACATCGTGACGCTCATCGCCGGCCAGGCGGGGCCGCCCCAGGGCACCCCCTTCCAGGACGGCATCCTCGGAACCCTGCAGGACATCCTCAGCGGGGACATCTTCGGGCTGCCGATCCCACTGATCGGCGACAAGCTGAAGACCGAGGCGGACTTCATCGGCGAGTTCCGCGGCGCCGTTCGCAACGCGCTCACCCAGATTGGAGAGACGGCCAACACCGACAATGTCGTCTCGACGGTGGACGTCGTGCGCGGCGCGCTCTTCGAGATCTTCCACGATCTCCTGAAGATCCTGACGGACGCCAACGAAGACGGGACGGTCGATACGAAGGACATCCTGGTCTCGGGAGACAACGATCACGTCCAGTTCGACGTGAGCATCGGCGCCGACCTCGCGCGGACCGAGGTGCCGATCAATTTCACCGACGCGTTGCCAGGCTTCGAACTCTCGTTCCCGAACGACAGCATCCTGCTCGACATCCGCTACGACCTGGATCTGGGTTTCGGTCTCAGCCTGACGGATGGGCTGTATCTCGACACGTCGGTTCCCGGCGAGCTGGCGCTCAGCGTCGAGGCCGTGCTGGAAGATGGCTTCGAGGCGGTGGCCGAGATGGCCTTCCTCGAGCTCGACGTGAAGGACCTCGGGGTCCTCGACTTCAGCGGCAACCCGAGCGGGAGCGGACTCTTCGGACGCTTCTTCGTCGACTTCGTGAATCCGGCCGGCGACGACCGCCTGACGCTTGGCGATCTGCGCACGTTCGGAGCCAGCACCTTGCAGGCGGGCTTCGAGGCCAAGGCCGACGTCCACCTCGACCTCGCGTTCGGCATCGCGGGTTCGACGGCGCTGCCCCGGATCGACGCCGAGCTGGTCTACACGCAGCAGTTCGGCGCCGGCGCGGGCGCGCCAGCCGACCCGCAGATGGGATCCAGCTCGTTCGGCGCAGCGCCCGATTTCGAGTTCAACAACGTGGCGCTCGACGTGGGCAGCTTCCTCGACGGCATCCTCGGGGGCGCGTTCGCAAAGATCGACCAGGTCTTCGACCCGCTGCGCCCGATCCTCGACGTCCTGTCCACGCCGATTCCGGTCATCAAGGACCTCGCCGGCGATCCGTCGCTCTCGTTCCTGACCCTGGCCGAGGCCTTCGGCGGCGGCCACTCGAAGCCCTTCTTCGAGGCGCTCGACGCGGTGACCTCGCTCGTCGACACGATCGAGAACCTCGACACGGACGGTGGTCTCAAGATCGGCATCGGCGATTTCAAGGTCGGCGGCAAGGATCACGACGTGCGCGACCCCGACAAGCCGCTCGCGAGCGCCGCCGATTCGTC
>JAJDBL010000343.1 GCA_029261375.1 Nitrospirales bacterium | reverse complement strand
CTGCGGCCTTGCTGGACAACCTTTTTGAACACCCTGGCTAACGATCAGACGACAATGCCAATGGGGGATCGAATGAGCGACCACGCAATCACGTCCATGTGGGTTCTAGCGTTAGGAGTATTTCTAATCACCACTTTTCCTGAGCAGGCACTTAGCGGTGAGTCGACTGACTCCCCATTCTTTCAAAACAACGATCCAGAGTACGTCGGTGGGCGTGGACTGATTACGGCTGAAGGGCCCTCTGGCTTGTATATTAACCCCACCTCGGGAACCATGGCTGAAGGGCAGTTTACGGCACAGTTTTTCTCCAGTGTGTTGGAAAGTAACTTCGACAACGTTGGCTATTACAATGCACTCCTTTCCTATGGCGTGACAGATTGGTTTGAGGTCGGGGCGATAGGATATCTCCGCGATCACGACAGGAACACAGCGGTGCTCAATGCGTCAGGTGAAGCCGTGTTGCAACCTGACGGTCAAAGCCTCGCTGCAGCTGGGCCAATGGCACGTGTTCGTATTCTAAAAGACGAATCGTGGTGGCCGGAGTTGAGCGTGGGCGGCTACCTCTCCCTAGGCGCCGACGCATTGGACAAAGGCACTCTTTTTGGCGCCGCCTATAAACGATTCGTCATTCAACCCAAAGGTTTTTTCCGATCGATCGGATTGCACAGCGGTTTTCGCCAGTTCTGGCAGAACTCGGACGCGTCAGCTCTACGATCTGCAGTCGATCTCGTCGGGTATCTCGGCGGAGAGATCGAACTCCCCAACAATTTCTATCTGGTCAGTGAAGTATCAACGAAGGAAGATGATTCGCGCTTTATACCGTTCTCAGTCGGAGCCCAGGTACGGCTTCCGCAGGGATACGGCCTGAGCCTCGCCGCACTCCAGACCGGAGACCAACGCCAGCTTGCTCTCTATGTGGGCATCGGGATCAACTTCTAGCAGGATGTTGAAAAAACACGTCAGCGGCGTTCTCGCTTCGCGGCTCGGCTCAACGTACAGGAGTACGATTCGCCTCCCCACTTGCTGCGGCCTTGCTGAGCGTACTTTTTCAACATCCTGCATTCCGAGCCGATAGAGTTCGCGGCATTCTCGCTTCTCGACTCGGCTCAACGTACAGGAGTACCATTCGCCTCCACTCAGGACCTCCAACGTACATTTTGGTATGTTAACATCCTTCGTTGCTGCAGCCTTGCTGGACGACCTTCGTGAACACCCTGCGCCTTACGCAACCTAATCAAACTTAAGTATGTCGTCAGAAAACCGACAAGTGCTATGAGTATTGTTAAAAAACAGCCTAAAACATCTCTTATTCACCTATGTTCAATCATAAAATACGGAATGGCGGCCGACTGGAATGATTGTTGAACTAGCCTCAAGTATCGCAAACGATCGAATATTATTGGAACAGGTTTCGATTGTCACAAACAGTGAAGGTGTGACGTTCCAAGACCGGAAGGACCCACGCCGGAGCGTCACTGTGTCGGAGGACCACCTCCTTGACCTGATGAGTTTTATGTCAGCCCTCAATCCTGACGTTGCCGAACGGCGTGCATCCTATCGATATACACTTTGGCGATCATGTGGCCTTACCGCGTCGCTCACGCTTCACAATCGCGAATGGTCGGTGACCCCGCTCGACCTCAGCCTGGTTGGAATCCTGATCAGAATTCCAAAGAACATGCCGGAGATGTGGCTCGGCTCCGAGATGAACGTTACTTTGACGCATGGCCCCGATATCACATCACTTCGTGGCATTGTTCGACGACGCAACGAAGACGAATATGGCGTTCAGTTTCCTAGCTCAAATGGAGAAGATGGCCATCTCAATCCACCTGAGCCCCTCCGGAAAATCCTGATGAAGGTTGAGAGAGGCTACCTCATGAGGAGAGTCAAGCCTCGGTAGTCAAACACCTCCTGCCGACTGCCTCCTCTACCAGAAGCACCTCATGACGTCGCCTCAACGTTCGGGACATCTCGTTCGCAACACCTACCATGATGTTATTCACGCTCTGTCTCCCTGAAGTTCGTGTGACCGACAGAAGCGTTTGCTCGCTTGAATCTTACCCAACCGATTGCTATCGTTGCCAGACAACAAAGTTCCCCGATCCTCTACCCTCTCACTCGCAAGAAGGAGGCGTGATGAAACAAGTCATCCTGATAGTGGCAGGCCTATTCTTTATCTTTCCTTTTGCAGTACATGCGGATGTACAAACAGAACAGATCCAATATCAAGGCGATGGCATCACCATGCATGGGTATCTGGCTTATGACGACAGTGTGACCGGCAAACGTCCGGCCGTTCTCGTCGTTCACGAATGGTGGGGGCATAACGAGTATGCACGGAAACGCGCGCGGATGTTGGCGCAGCTCGGATATACGGCCTTAGCCATCGACATGTACGGAGATGGCAAACAAGCACGACATCCGAGCAGCGCCGGAATGTTTTCCTCAGCGGTGATGGGAAACCTGGATGGAGCCAAAGCACGGTTTACCGCGGCGATGGACACACTCACCAAGCACTCTACCGTCGACCCGACGCGAACGGCCGCAATCGGATACTGCTTTGGTGGCGGGGTTGTCCTGCACATGGCGCGCATGGGCGTCGACATCGACGGCGTCGCCAGCTTTCATGGATCACTCGCCTCATCCATTCGAGCCAAAGCCGGTGACGTCAAGGCAAACGTCTTAGTGCTGCACGGCGCGGACGATCCATTTATTCCACAAAAGGATATTGATGCATTCAAATCCGAAATGGACGGGGCGTCAGCCAACTACGAATTCATCGCCTATCCAGATACCGTGCATAGCTTCACCAATCCAGATGCCGACGCGTTTGGCGAACGTTTCGGGCTTCCGCTCAAATACAACCCTACGACCGACCACGCATCCTGGGCAAAGCTGCAAGAATTCTTCACCAAAACCTTTGCTCGATAACGATCACGACCTGTATGCCGGCCGATCCATCGGCCGGCTACTTTCACCCTCCCCTCATAATTCCAGCCTAACTCTACGGGCTACCTCTGCTGATCAAATGCATTGCACGCAGCGTGCGTGATTTGGTCTCTCAATCTTAAGTTTTCTCCGCAAAACACCGAGATAGTTGATACGGCCACTGGATTACAGCATCTTGCATATGCGGAAAGGTCACTGGTGAAACATGGCACAACGCATGACTGAAATAACCGTCGGACAAGTAGTCGTCATCCAACACGATGACGGGGTCACGTTTCAAGACCGGGGCAACCCATGCCGGAGTGTCAGGG
>JAJDBL010000342.1 GCA_029261375.1 Nitrospirales bacterium | reverse complement strand
CCCCCGTTTATGTTCGTGATGTCGGTACCGTGGATGTTGGATACAAGGATGCTCAGACCGTGGTCCGCGAAATGGGTCGAACTTCGATTGCGGTGAATACCGTTCGCGAGGTCGGCGCCAACGTGCTGGACACGATGGATGGACTTAAAGCCGCGCTTGTTGAACTGAATGCCGGTGACTTGGATGCGCGAGGCCTCCATATCTTCCAGGTGTATGACGAAACCATTTACGTCAATAGTTCGCTGTCTCTGGTCAAGCAAAATCTTGTGATCGGAAGTCTTCTCGCAATCCTAGTCTTATTCCTCTTTCTGCGTACAGGAAGCAGCACCTTGGTTGTTGGCCTGGCCATCCCGATTAGCATTATGGGTACGTTCATCATGCTGTGGGTGCTCGGACGCAACCTCAATGTGATTAGCCTTGCTGGAATGACGTTTGCGGCTGGAATGTTGGTCGATAACGCGATCGTGGTCCTAGAGAATATCTATCGACATCGAGAAGCGGGTAAAGACCTTGCTCGGGCCGCCTACGATGGGACGGTCGAAGTGTGGGAAGCGGTGTTGGCCAGCACGCTCACGACCATTGCGGTGTTCGTGCCGATTGTGTTCATTGAGGAACAAGCGGGGCAGTTGTTCCGGGACATTGCGATTGCAATTAGTGCCGGTGTGGGATTGAGCTTGCTGGTTTCTATCCTTGTCGTTCCATCGCTAGCCGCGCGGGTTCTTCACACCGTGAAGGCCTCAGCGGGCGATGCCAATGCGCCAGCGCTGACAACCATTGCACGAGTGCGAACGTGGCTAGGGAGTCTTCCAGATACGCTAGCGAGTGTGATTTATTGGTTGTGTTCAGGTGTTGCGAGGCGGCTCGTGACGGTTGTGAGCCTGGTGGCTGTTGCTGTCGGTCTTGGGTGGCTTCTTCTTCCGAAAGCAGAATACCTTCCAGATGGAAATCGAAATTTGGTGATGGGGGTCCTCCTTCCCCCTGCGGGGTATAACACCGCCCAATTTATTGAAATGGGAAAGACCATTGAATCTGTGCTCGGCCCACATTGGGAGGCTAAGCCTGGTACACCAGAAGAAGCGGCATTGGATGGACCGAGCATTTTGAATTTCTTCTATGTGGCTCGGGGGACGTCAGTGTTTCTTGGTGGCCGGACCAACGATCCAGCTGACGTTAAAGAGCTGATACCACTCTTTCAAAAGGCGGCAGGTGCTTTGCCCGGCGTCATTCCCATCGTCAAACAGCGTGGATTGTTTGAGCGTGGATTAGCCGGTGGACGAACGATCGAGTTGGAGGTTACTGGTCCCGATTTGAATACATTACTTCGTATTGGCGGGAAGATTTTTCGGGATGCACGTGGTCTTATTCCAGACGCGCAAGTACGACCCGTGCCCAGTCTTGATCTTGGAAGTCCTGAGGTTCAGCTGGTGCTTAAGAGAGACAAGGCAGCGGATGTGCAAATGACAAACCAGGAACTCGGGTTTACCGTTGATGCATTGGTGGATGGAGCGAGGGTGAGTGACTTTCAATTTGAAGGAGAAGAAATCGATCTCACTGTTCGCGGGGAAGATCGATATTCAACCCGAACGCAAGACTTAGCGAGTCTCCCGTTGTATACGCCTGGGGGGCACCTGACGACACTCGGTGCGATTGCGGATGTCGATGTCGTTGCGGGTCCGGAGCAGATCAATCATATCGAACAAAAACGATCGATCGTGATCAATGTGGTCCCGCCTGAACAAATGCCATTAGAAGAAGCGATGGATATCCTTGACCAGAAAATCGTGCAACCGTTGAAGGACTCGGGAACCCTCGGACGTCTGTACAGCCTGACGATATCAGGGACGGCCGATGACCTCACTCTCACCTATGACGCGCTAAAGTGGAATTTCTTGCTGGCATTGATCATCACCTATCTGCTCATGGCTGCGCTGTTTGAGAGCTTTCTCTATCCGCTGGTTATTATTTTAAGTGTTCCCTTAGCAGCTGCTGGGGGATTTCTTGGGTTGTTCTTGGTGAGTCACTTTGTCACATATCAGGCGTTGGATGTGCTCACCATGCTGGGTTTTATTATTCTGATTGGCGTTGTCGTGAATAACGCGATCCTTATCGTGCATCAAGCGCTGAATCTCATGGACCCCAATCGCGTTGTACTTTCGTCTCACGCGTCAGATGAACCCGCACAAGTGTTGTCGGTTTGCGATGCCGTCACCGAATCTGTCCGGATTCGTGTTCGACCTATTTTTATGAGCATGTTGACCACGGTGTTTGGCCTTTTGCCGTTGATTCTTGCGACGGGAGCAGGGTCGGAACTCTATCGAGGTATCGGAAGCGTGGTGCTTGGGGGGCTGGTGGTTTCGACGATTTTTACGTTGCTCGTGGTACCGTCGTTGTTTAGCTTGCTGATGGATATGAAGACGAAGAAGGTGGAGGCATTCGGATGATCTCTTGATCATCGCATGGCATGTGACGTGATCGCTGAGTTCGCGTCTAGTCAGGAATTATGCCGCAAAGGTCTCGCTTTGAGTTGGCGTACCATCTGCGACTCCGTATCGCATCATGGTTGCCTGCCACTTGATCCGCTTTCCCTGCTTTTTTAAGACGCCGTTGACGAGGTAGTCGTGTGGCGTGTTCTGCCCATGTGGCTGGATAGCGATTCTATAGTCGTGGATCACCCCATATCCAAAATGGGCCTCATAATCTCGCACAAACTCCGCGATCAGTGACGTTCGATCCCCCGCGTTCTTAAAGAACGCGGGCGGCAAGACGGAGTCGTTGAGCAATGCGGCAATGGGATGGTTGAAATGCTGCGCTGCGCTGTCGCTAATCATCTCTGGTTTTGTGCTTAGCAGTGATTCGACGGACGCGTCTTTAGGGTACGCAACGAAGACATATGGGATGGCGTCCTTAATGAAATTGTGTGCGGTGATTCTCTGGTTGATTCTCAGGGCTGTTCGCGAAATCACATACGGGGGAATGAACGGTACCAAATACAAAAACATGCCAAGCACTGGCCACGTCAGCATCAGTCGGTGTACGACCTCCAGCAGTACAACGATAGATGTTCCGACGGTAAGAGAGGCCCGGATAGGGTTGGAGATAATCCGCTCAAGTGCTTGCTCAATGACGCTGATGGGTTGGGTGGCCATGGTGTCTCAGATGACATTCGTATGATTAGCCGAAGTCGAGGAATCCCACGGTACTGAGAAAAATGACCAGGACAAAAACGGGAGCGACGTATCGTAGGATCGTACGCCATGCAAGATATGCTGTACCTTCGCCGATGGCCAGTTCGTCTTCGGTAGAGGCGCGTGACATTTTCCACCCTACGAAAATGGCGATGAGTAGCCCGCCGAGAGGAAGGAGAATATTGGCCGTCACTCCTTCGACGAGATCAAAGATCGTCATGTCCCACAATGTGGCGCCGGACCACACGTTTAGGGAAAGAAGGCAGCCAATTCCGATCAGCCATGCGGCTGTTCCAGAAGTTGCCGTCGCCATCACGCGACTCATGCCATGATTTTCAATGAGCC
>JAJDBL010000341.1 GCA_029261375.1 Nitrospirales bacterium | reverse complement strand
AGTGCACCTTCCGGCAATTGCGTCGCGAGTTGTCGGTTCGTACATAATGTGTGGGCAAATACGGTTTGATTTGGAGGGAGAACAGGGTTGAAATCCAAATCTAGGAACGACAAGATCATTTCAGTTCCGGGAAGATCTTCCCGCGTGGCCGGCTGGCGCCGTGCATGCCAAAACGCCTTGTGGTCGGTCGTCTCCAGGTGGTGCGTAAAGGAGAAGAAGGGCTCAAAGTGTGTCGTATCCGCCGTCGCGTTGGAGGATGCCGAGACATCGAGAATAGAATGGATTTCGGTGGTCTGCTCCCGTCGAAGATCTGGGATCAAACGATAATCGGAGGTTCTGTGATCCAACCGAATCGGCTCGGTAGTTTTTCGAAACAAATTAATGATGGGGGTGCAGCCAAGCGCGAAGGTTCGGCTGTCAATCGCGAGTCGATCGCGTGGCTGGACATCGAGCAAGAACAAAACATCAAATGAACGCTTGGAGGCGTTGAGATTAAGATGTGCTAGGTCAAAAGACAAAAACTTCTCTCGAAAAGTAAAATATTCCTGTAGCAATCGGTATCCGGGATGAGCATGGTCGGGATAAGGGAGGACGGCACTCTCAGCATCAAACCCGACGGGAATGACCGACGTGCTGGGCAATGGAATCGGGCGATCGTCCGTATCAGGCAATATGACAACTTGCACGACATGGGACATCAGGAGTTCATACAGCACGTTGGCAACGCTCCAGTGCGCATTCAGGTAGAACCGTAAGCGATCCAAGCCTAGTTTCTGGAAGGAATCGCCACGGCATGCCACGCGCAGCCTCAACACGGTGGCAACATCAACGACGGAATCGAGCGACTCGAAGCGATCAGTTGATTCGAATCCTGCCTCTGTGATCTCCACGGGCCAAAGGGTGACGGGATAGCATGTCTGAAATCGACAGAGGAGCCCTTGCGGAGTCTGCGCAAACAGTGGGGTTTGTCTTGGGATCAAATGCCCAGAGGTCAATTGTCCTTGTTCGGGATCAACGTCGACCTGCGCAATTCCCATGGAAGGAATCGGATTGAGGAGTTGCGGGTAGAGAACCCCCAACAACGCTGACGAGATTTCTGGAAACTCGCCATCAATTTGGTGCTGAATACGTGCGGTGAGAAATGCGAACGCTTCAAGCAGTCGTTCGACGTGTGGATCTGTGGACTCCCCCGCTCCAAGTTCGAGCCTGCCAGCAACCTTTGGGTATCGGTGGGCAAAGGTTCTCCCCATCGTTCGCAGATAGGTCAGCTCGCGTTGATAGTATTCGAGGAGATCATCCTGGTTCATCGTCGACCTCAGCCTGACCCTGCTGAATTTGAATAAGGAGAGGAAAGGACACTGGTTCCATGACGGTGTCGATGACTAACGCCGCATCGAGTCGTACGCGTACGGCCGTTTTCCTCCCTACGACTTCCTCGACGGTGATAGAGACATTACGAAGTCGAGGTTCAAAAAAAGCAATGGTGCGGCTTAATGACGCAGCGAGCTTTTTTCGGTCAGTGGAACTTTGAGGGGAAAGAGAGGTGAAGTCGGGAAGGCCGTATTCGAGAACCGTTCGTTCACGACCCTGCAGTTCGTGTGCCGGGACGGGGCAGCGTGTATTGAGCAGCCGCCCCAACTCCCGGCGCACAGATTGTCGCACTTCGTCACGAGTAAACACACGGAGCGGCACTGCTTCGGTCGACACATAGGGATCATGATCTGTCAGCCGATCAAACAGCAGTGCCCGTGCGCCTTTAATGGGCCTTGGTTCTTCCTTGCCCATCTCCAGGTTACTTGGCTTGGTTTGTTGCCAGATCCCACGTCGTTGATGATGTTCCACCCATTTGCCCAGCGGACTTCTGGGCTTTGTACTCCCAGGTCACTTTGGTGTAGTTCAGGGTGAGTTTTTCTACTGGCTTATTACCACTTCCTGCACCAACTGAATGCGAGGAGATAATGCAGTTTTCAAGGATGTACTTGACGAGCTGCTCCACTTTGCCATCATCGTTCCGGGCCAACAAAATCTCGCACTTTCCAATGGAGTCTCCCTTGTTACAGAACTCGATGAGTTTCGGAGTTGCCAGATCGAGATACTTCGTCATCGAAAATTCTTGATGCTGAGGTTTGCCGGATGTTCGAGCGGTATTACTCGGATCACCAGTCATCTGCATAGAAATGCCATGATTGTATGCAAGCAACTCAATCTCATCTTTGTGACCGTTGATCTGGCTTTCTCCCTTGATGGCGCTTTCCCCAGGCTTGAATAGGATGATGTCCATTCTTTTCTCCTTCTATTCGATTCATTACACCGGGACTATGCTGCGGCCGGCGGAGGCAGTTCAGCAACTAACCGAATTGATGCGGTGAGTTCTTCGAGTTGAAAATGGGGTCGGAGAAACACCACGGCACTGTAGACGCCTGGTTTTCCAGGAACTTCAGAGACATCAATCCTGGCTTCCCGAAGCGGAAACTTCGCTTTGACCGACTGTGGAGCGTCGTCGTCTAGCAGGACGTAGTTTGAGATCCAGCTATTCAGGAAGCTCTCCACATTTGCGCGAGTCATAAACGTACCGATCTTATCTCGCATAATCGCTTTGATGTAGTGCGCAAACCGTGACGACGCAAGGAGATAGGGAAGCATTGCGGACAGCCGGGCATTGGAGTTTGCATCGTTCGTGTTATAGACCTTTGCCTTGTTGGTAGTCTGCCCACCGAAAAATGCGGCGTAATCGGTTCCCTTGCAATGACATAACGCGATCAAGCCTAGATCGTTCAGTTCTTTTTCTCGCCGATCTGTGATTGCGATCTCTGTCGGACATTTTAGGGCGATGTCGCCCTCATCTGTTTTAAACGTGTGCGTGGGTAACCCTTCGACAATGCCACCACCCTCAACTCCACGAATGGCGCCGCACCATTTATAGAGGGAAAATGCATTGGTGATACGCTCTGCGAGGATGTAGGCTGCATTTCCCCACAAGTACTTTTTGTGGTCGGTGCCATCCACATCCTCGACATAATTCACTCCTTCCGCAGGGACGGTATCTGGACCGTACGGCAGGCGAAGTAGCGCATGGGGAAGGGCGAGGGCAACGTACCGCGAATCTTCCGTCTCCCGGAATGAGCGCCATTTGATGAGCTCAGCACTTTCAAAACTTTTGGCTAAGTCTCGAGGAATTCCGAGTTCCGTAAAACTATCCATGTCCATGAGTTTTGGATCGGCGGCCGCAATAAAGGGGGCATGGGCTGCCGCGGCAACGTTGGACATTTTTTCAAGAATCCCAATGTCTTGCGGGTGTCGCCCGAACTCATAATCTCCGACAAGGAGACCATAAGGATTCCCGCCGAACGTACCGTATTCTTCTTCGTATAGCTGCTTGAACAATGCACTTTGATCAAACTCGGTGGCCTTTTCAAGATCCGTGAGAAGGTCTTCTTTTGATGCGTTCATGACCCGCAGCTTGAGTTGCGTTCCGGTCTCAGTATTCATGACCAGATAATGGAGCCCCCGCCACGATGACTCGAGCGCTTGGAAATTCTCATGATGCATAATTTCATTCAGCTGATTGCTGAGCATCTCGTCAATCTGTGCAATCCGTTCATTGATAGTTGCGACGGTGTCTTTGCTGACCGTCATCCCCTCGTCGAGGACTTGTGTGACGAATTCGCCGACAAGATCCTTTGCATAGGATTGTTGTGACTCATCCCGTGCCATTTTCCCGTCTTGAATGATGGTATCGAGAAGGCTCAGTGTCGCCCCTTCCCCGCCAGCTGCCGCTCCGGCTTCTTCTTTTTCTTTCTTAGCCATCCGTCGGTCCTCCTGTGGCGGCCTTAATTTCATTCAGGCCTGCGGTGTTGCTGACGATATCCTGGAGAAGCGTGTCGAGTTTGTCGTTCCCATCTAGTTTGGACAACAGATCACTCAGTCGCTGGCGCGCTTCGTAGAGCTTGTTTAACGGTTCGATTTGTTTGATCACGTTGACGGGATTAAAGTCATCCATAGACGCAAATTTCAGTTCGATGTTCAGCTTGGTGTCATCGTTCGCAAGTCTATTATCAGCTTGCAGTGTCGCCCGAGCATTCGTTGAAGCGAGGACATCGTTAAAGTTATCCCGATCAATTTCGACAAATTTCCGTTCCTTGAGCTTTGGAAGTGGTTCTTCCGGTTGGCCGGACAGGTTGCTCATAACGCCGACGACAAACGGAAGCTCCTTCATCTGAATTGCGCCGCCGGTCTCGACGTCATAGGTAATCTGAACCCGAGGCGGCCGAACACGGTCTAGCTTATGTTGGGTACTTTCTGCCATGAAATCCTCCTTCCTCTAATCGTTATAGATGTTGAGGCAAGCGGACACGCTTGCCATCGGATGAATTGATCTGACGTATGTTTATTCCTCATTGTTCGTATATCGTTCCCCCCTTTCCTTTATTCCAAGTAGTGCATAGATTTCATAGAGATCTCCTTCACCGCGGACAATCTCTTGCAAGAGTTCTGACAAAGGCATTCGTCCCCACTCCACCGCTCGTTTGACGAGGTACGGGGTGGGACTATGTGGTTCGGTTCGTTGGAGATATTCTGCGGCTTCTGCCAAACGCCGGTACGCATCGGCTCTGCTACGAATATGTCCACTTCCAGCAAGGGTGCCAGCATATTCTTGCGGATTCTCGGCGATAGGCTGTATCTCTATTGGTTCCTCAGGAGTGATGGGTTCTACCTGAGATTCTCCAGTATGTTGCCGTTCCATGACACTATCCTCCAGCAAGCGGTAACACGTCGCGAGCGCTTCTTTAAATACTCTTAAGCTCGGTGCTGCCTGCCCGCATCGTGTTGTTAAACACGTTTCGAGAACATCCGTCTGATCGATAGCTCCGTGCCACTCGCTGGCCAACTCGGTGAGCACCTCGGTCGGCGTTAAGGTGGCACTGACGAGAAACTTCTCGCGTGTGATGGCGGTCTCCACGTCCACGGATTCAAGCACATTCTTGTCGAGTTTTGCGAGGTTCTCAAATTGTCGTGCATGCTCCCAATCAACCCATGAGTACGCTGGCAGGTCTCCAGTTTTTGGCCGTGTCAACGGAAGTTGTTTGAGCTTGATTGATAGTTTTTCGCTCATCCATTCAATAGGCGCCACACGATACTCCAGGTCCTCGTCGACGATCGCCGGATGGAGATCATCCCAAAATGCCTCACACAGGTTTGTCAGCATCGTGAGCCCATGTCGTACCCCCGTAATCCCATGGAGGTGTAGCCAGGATTCAAGTAACCATACCCCTAGCTGAAGATCCTTAGATCGTGTCTCAAGAGCGTCACGACAGAGTGTGTCCACATATTTCCAATCTGCCTTTTTTCGATTTGTCTTCCATACCCCTTGGTCTGCGGTGGGATCATCCTCTTTGCGAGCATCTCTCACCTGATCGTATATGCCGTCATATCGCAGTGATTCTCCGGCAGGCTGTGCCGCAGAGATGGGTTGCAACAGCTTGTCGGTATCAATGGTCAACATCGGCTGCCATTGACCTCC
>JAJDBL010000340.1 GCA_029261375.1 Nitrospirales bacterium | reverse complement strand
CGGGGAGAGGGATGCGGAAAAGTGGCCTAAAACACCCATTTCCTACTCCCTCGCTCACTAACGCGACGGGTTTGCTTTCCGGTGTACTTGGGATGCCGCAGCCTTCCCACTCTTAGAATCTTCTAATCTCTTTTTAATCCCCCTTTCAGGTTCGAGTGGTATTCATAGACCATCGTTATCCCCGAATGACCTTGGATGTACTGAAAGGAGGAACACATGAACCACGATCCGCACGCCATCGCTTCAGCTGAGCAGCATCCCACCGTTGTTTCACTCATGACAGCCCCGCGACTCGTTGGAGGTTTGTTGGCTCTCGGGACTGTTGCGTTGGCCGCGATGTTTGGTTTAGTCTCGCTTCCCGCATCCTCAGGAATCGCCATTGCTGATTCCTCAACCCACTCGATCGTCCGTGTTTCCAATGAGGTGCGGCCAGTCGGCTTTGTGGCCGTCGCCGACATGGCGACGAAAGCCGTCGTAAATATTTCTCCTTCTTCCCCCACACCCGCCGCTTCGACGGATAACCTGCCAGAAGGAGCGCGGAGATTTTTCGGCTTCCCTCACATCCCACATCATGAAGAGCAGCCTTCGCATAGATCTGGATCGGGCGTGGTGGTGTCTCCAGATGGATATATTCTGACGAACAACCACGTTATTGAAGGCGCGAGTGAAGTTGTCGTCACTTTTTCTGATCGACGTGAAGCGGTTGGAAAGGTCATAGGCAATGACCCCAAGAGCGACTTGGCTGTCATCCACGTCGATGTAGACGATCTTCCCTTTCTGCAATGGGGGAGCTCAGCTGAGCTTCGCGTCGGGGAGCCTGTCCTCGCCGTAGGTGCACCGTTCGGGTTGAGCTCGTCCGTGACACAAGGAATTGTGAGTGGGTTAGGACGTGGCGGTATGGGTATCACTCGTTATGAAGACTTTATTCAAACCGATGCCGCGATCAATCCTGGGAATTCTGGCGGTGCACTGATTAATGCGGATGGCGAGCTGATTGGTATCAATACGGCGATTCTCTCCCGGACGGGTGGTAATCATGGCGTAGGGTTCGCCATTTCATCTGATATGGCCAAGCGCGTGTATCACGATCTAGTTGATACGGGCACCGTACGTCGAGGTTATCTCGGCGTAGGGATACAAGAGCTCACGGCGGAACTCGCAAAGGCATTCAAACGTGAAAGCAAAGATGGGGTCTTGGTAACGTCTGTGGAGGCGGGGAGTCCCGCCGAGCATGCGGGCCTGATTCGCGGCGATATCATCACCGAGTTCGGCGGTGAGGTCGTGGAGACCCCGCAGACGTTGCAACGTGTGGTGACACGCGCGTCTGTGGGCTCAGCCACGACCCTCATCGTCATACGTGAGGGAAAAGCGGTGACCTTCGATGTCCGACTTCAGGAACATCCCGATACCCGCCGTGTGGCTGATAGTCAAGCCGGCACGTACGACAACGTCTTGGCCTCCGTGAAGGTTCAGCCTGTCGATCAGGCCATGGCGCATCGGCTGGGTCTCAATGCGGATGTGTCAGGTGTAGTGGTGATCTCGCATATTGGTGATGCTCAATCAAGCCGCACTCCGTTAATGCGCGGCGATGTCATCATTGAGGTGAACGGTGCGTCTATCGCATCAATTAGGGACTATGAACGAGCCGTAACCACGCTGTCTTCCGATGGAGATGTGCTGCTCTACATCTGGAGGAATCGTGTTCCAATGTTCATGACGATTACGACGTAACTGAGATGTTAGAAGCTTGCAATGATCTCAGTTGTGCAGTGGTTGTCTTGTATCCGAGAGAGTGAAGGAGATCAGGGGATGTTCAAAAAGGCTCGTCCAGCAAGGCCGCAGCAAGTGATGAGGCGAATCGTACTCCCGTACGTTGAGTCTCGGCGCGAAGCGAGAACGCCGCTGGCGGCCTTTTTCAGCATCCCGACGCACAAGAAGACTCCCCCGCGGGGCTCCCAGCCTGCCTACTCCAAATTCGAGGGCAATGTCACGCGCTCGAATGGGAGCCCCGCCCTAACGGAGAGAAAAGGAGGTTCACGATGGATTGCAATCGATGTCATGGACTAGTCATACAAGAGAAAAGTTGGAGTGCGGACAACGATTTTCGGAAGCTAACCTATCTGCGGTGTGTCAATTGCGGTAACTACCAGTTTCCCAGAAAGGACAGTGAGCCCATTCAGCGGGCAAGTAAACCGCGTCTGCCCGCAGCGGCGTAAACCCGACCCCCTCCCCGGGTTCCATAATTCGCAAGGGGTTAAAAAGCAGATCCTGAGTCTTTTCGAGGGATCGTGCAGTGGTGTTTGTAGCCTACCCTCCTCCCCGTGATCACAGGCTCACGCATCGTTGCAGAAGCGCTTTCTTAACGCCTTGCGGATTACTGGGGGGTAGTTGATAGCCGCTTTCTCCCCCAATCTCTTCCTCTTCCTGCAGTATCCATTCCGAAATCCTCCGTTCAATTTCAAACCAAAATTGTCTTGCCATCCAAGAATGTCGAACATTGTTGTGATTTCAGCAACGTTTGTGTCAAGCATCTCGCCAATAATCCGAGATAAATAGGGGTAATTCAGCTTTATGCTCAAAAATGTCGTGTTGGCATGGAATATGCAATCTTCATAGTTGATACGTCACGCTTGTCTAGTGGGTGGAGCGCCGTTTCCTTGAACCGGGGAAGACTGGGAGTAGATGTTAGGTCTTTTTGAAAGCAACAGCGATCGGCAAACCCGGAAGGCAAAGGTTCGCCAGAATCCGGTGGACCGGTGGGACTATACGACCTGCGGGTACTGCTCGACGGGATGCGGCATTGAAGTAGGGGTGAAGGATGGCCGTGCGGTTTCGGTGCGTGGAACCAAAGATCATCCGGTCAATCAGGGCAAGCTCTGCCTCAAGGGACTTTGGGAGTTTGAGGCGATAAACGCGCCGAATCGTGGAACGCATCCGCTCATGCGAAACGATGCTGCGCAGCCATATCGGCGAGTCACGTGGGATGCTGCACTCACACGAACCGCCGCGGAGTTTCGCCGCATCATGACGACCTACGGGCCTGACGCGCTCGCGGTGGTGAGTACCGGCCAGATCTATACGGAAGAATTCTACGCACTTGGAAAGCTCGTCCGCGGTGGCCTGGGAACAAACAACTATGACGGCAATACGACCCTCTGCATGGCGAGTGCGGTCTCGGGCTACAAACGGTCATTTGGATCCGATGGCCCTCCGGGGTGCTATGACGATTTTGATGAGACGGAATGTCTCTTAGCGTTTGGATCGAATCTTGTGGAATGCCATCCGGTCATCTATTACCGGCTGAAGACCGCGCTAGAGCGACGTCGATTTCCGGTCATCGTGATTGACCCACGCGTGACAGTCTTCGCACAACAGGCTGATATTCATCTTCCGATCAATCCGGGTACGGATTTGGTGTTGCTGAATGCGCTCGCTCACGTGATTTTGGAAGAACGGCTGGCCGATCAAGCATACATTGAGAACTCGACAAGCGGGTTTGATGCTTTTGTGGAGATGGTGACGAAGTACTCGCCGGAATATGCGGAACCAATTACTGGAATTCCAGCGTCGATGATTCGAAAAGTCGCGAGAATATTTGGACATGCCAATGCTGCGATGTCTATTTGGACCATGGGAATTAATCAGTCGGTTCACGGGTCGGATGGAGTCGTTGCCATCAACAATCTCTCATTGTTGACCGGGAACATCGGAAAACCGGGAGGCACATCCCTCTCGATCACGGGACAATGTAATGCCATGGGAACCAGGGAGTTTTCGTCATGCTCTGGATTGCCGGGCTACCG
>JAJDBL010000339.1 GCA_029261375.1 Nitrospirales bacterium | reverse complement strand
GGATTCGATTCGGTCGCCGCAATTGAGTTCGTGATCGGTCTCGAGCGGGAATTCAATATGCAGATAGAGACCGCGGATCTCGAACTTTCATTGTTAAAGGATTTAGACCGTCTCGCAAGGTACATCGAAGATCGGATGGGAACCCGTGAGCATACGGGGTGATGTTTTACCATGAGCTTGGGATGCCGAGGAGGGGTGTGACCAATGGTATTTGATCTTCTGCGCAATGCTGCGCAGAAGTACCCACAGCACACCGCAATCATCGAAGCTGGCCGGGAGATTCCTTACGATGATCTTCTTGATCGCTGCACACAACTTGCCCGCTACCTCGTTCGCCACGCGAAGGTTGCGCGTGGTGATCGAATCGCGCTGTTCATGCCGAACTCTCTCGAGTTTGTCATGAGCCTGTTTGCTGTGTTGAGGGCGGGCGGGGTGCTCGTGCCAGTCAACACGCGATTGCGAGCGCCGGAGCTTCGCCAGTATGTTCAGAGAATGGATCTCCGAGGCGTCATCACCTCGGCTACCTCTAAGGATCTTTGGTATGACGTTTTTGATCAAGACCCGTCACGGATCACGTGCGTCGCTGAGTCGTTTGATGACATTGTCTCTTACACCAGCGATAGCTCGGGTGTGATTGGTCGGGACGCGGATCATCGACGGATCGGTGCTGATCAAGACGCTATCTTGCTTACCACATCAGGCTCGACCGGGGTTCCTCAAATTGTCCCGCGATCACATCACAATGTCGCCTCAGGTGTTGAGAATGTGTCGCGAGCTCTTCGGGTTGAGCCCACGGATAGGTTTCTTGGTGTTGTTCCGTTCTATCATGCGAATGGACTCGCCAATGGCCTGCTTCTTCCACTCTCGTGTGGTGCCTCGATTGTTGTCATGCCGGTGTTCACCCCTCGTGCAGCGTTCGATGCGATCGAGCGAGAGAATATTACAGTTCAGATTGGCTCACCATTTATCTTTGGCTCGATGGGTGAGTATGACGATCGGAAGGACGCTTTGCGTACCGTACGGCTTTGTATTTCATCTGGGGGTCGCATGCCTGCCGAAATTACGCAACGGTTTCGCGACAGGTTCGGGATTCGAATCCGACAGTTGTATGGCTCGTCCGAGGCAGGCACGATTGCGATTCAGTATGACGAAGATCTCACCGATTCCCGATCAGTCGGACGTCCCTTGGAGTCGGTACACGTGCGGGTACTCGGACATGACGACGCCGACGTAACTCTCGGTGAGGCTGGCGAGATCGTGGTCAAGAGTGCTGCCATGATGAGTGGATATCTTGATACCGAAGGCAACGATGAACTGTTTCACGATGGATTCTATCGTACACGTGACTTGGGGTATGTCTCCGCAGAGGGAGAGATCATTCTCACGGGTCGAAAAACAAGGCTGATTAATGTTGGGGGAGTAAAAGTCGACCCGGTCGAGATTCAGAACGTCCTGGAGTCGCATCCACAGGTTACGCAGGCATTTGTCATGGGGGTGCAACATCGCCACGGCGTGGAGTTGATCAAGGCAACCATTGTTGCTCACGATAGGGTGACCGTAGAAGAAATCATTGGCTATTGTCGTACGCGCCTCGCTGAATTCAAGGTGCCGCGCGTTGTTGAATTTCATAGCGAACTTCCAGCATATTCCATGAACAAGGAGCCGCAGACACAGGAGGAATCTAGTCATGGCTTTTCCAGTACACAGACTACGACGACTGAGACGCACTGAGGGGATTCGACGCATGGTTCGGGAGACCATGTTATCCGTGGATGACCTCGTTATGCCGCTTTTTGTCTCCGCGGGCGCAGATACTCGACAGGAGATGAAGGATATGACGGGGAGTTTTTTGCTTTCCGGATCCCCACTCGTCGAGGAGGCGAAGCTCATACATGATCTGGGGGTGCCCGCTGTGCTCTTGTTTGGAGTACCTCAGAAGGAGACTAAAGATGCCGTCGCAACGGGCTCATATGCGGATGATGGTCCCGTGCCACGCGCGATTCGTTTGCTCAAAGAAGCTCGTCCTTCTCTGCTCGTCATTGCGGATGTGTGTTTATGCGAGTACACCGATCATGGGCATTGCGGCCTGACGGCAGATGAGGAGATCCACAACGATCGTACCCTGGAAATTCTCGAGCGTGCCGCTGTCACGTATGCACGTGCAGGCGCGGATGTTATTGCGCCGTCGGGAATGATGGATGGTATGACACAGGCGATACGTACGGCGTTGGATGGCAATGGATTCGAGCAGACATTGGTGATGCCATATTCGGCCAAGTTTGCATCACAATTGTATGGGCCCTTCAAACGGGTGACCAGCTCGGCCCCAGAGCAAAGTAGACACGCAACCCATCAGATGGATACGGCTAATCGTGCGCAGGCGTTGATGGAGGTCTCGATGGATATCGAGGAGGGCGCGGACATTGTGATCGTAAAGCCTGCTGGTTCGTCATTGGACATTATCCGCGACATCAAGAACAAATTTGATATTCCGATTGCCGCGTACCAGGTTTCAGGAGAAACAGAAATGGTGAGGGCCGCAGGCGATCGAGGGCTGATTGACGTGGAACGCGTGATGATGGAATCGTTGACCTGCATCAAGCGGGCTGGCGCCACCATCATCATCACGTACTTCGCAAAGGACGTTGCCCGCATGTTGCAGTGAGATGGAACGAGTGCCGACGTCGTGAAAGCCAATGATTTCCTCCGAGTGAGCATGATGTTGTTGGGCATGTACCGGCGAGAGCGATCGAGCCGTCAACAAAGGCACGACTACCAACAGACTCGATTGCGAACGATTTGCTTGGCAGCCAGCCGACTCCCGTACTACGATGGGTTGTTC
>JAJDBL010000338.1 GCA_029261375.1 Nitrospirales bacterium | reverse complement strand
GTCGTCTTCTCCAAGCTCCTTCGCGGACACGACATGTCGTTTTGGGATCACGAGGATATGCGTCGGTGCCTGAGGGTTAATATCTTTGAACGCAGCGGCGAGATTATCCTCAAGCACAAAATTTGTTCGATCCGGTACGGCGATAATCTGGCAAAAGATGCAGTTGTTCATCGTGAAGTGTCCTCGTGTGTTGGAGTTGGCGTTCGAATTCCCGACACGCCATATCGGTTCGCGAGTTCCTGGTAGAGTTCTTTCGGGGGGATCTCGTGGTATCCGAGAACGATGAGAACGTGGAATAAGAGATCGGTCGTTTCGGCGATGATTTCTCGGCGGTCGGCGTTTTTCGAACCCAGGATCACTTCCCCTGCTTCTTCGGTGATTTTTTTGAGTATGCGATCTTGCCCTCCCTGAAACAGGGATGAAACGTATGACTTGGGATCTGGATCATCTCGACGGGACTGTATCACGTCATAGAGACGGTCAATGACTCCTCCGTGGGCGTGTGATGTAGCCGAGTGTGCGGCATCGTTCTCAGCGGACCAGGCCAGTGAAAAAAAACAGGAGGGTTCACCTGTATGACAGGCGGGGCCGTCTGGCTCGACTTTGACAAGTAGCGTGTCCGAATCACAGTCGACAAACAGTTCTCGCACGCGCTGATAGTGGCCAGATGTCGCTCCTTTCTCCCAGAGTTCCTGACGCGACCGACTCCAAAAATGTGCACGCCGAGTCTCCATGGTTTTTTCCAGTGCTTGTTGGTTCATGTAGGCCACCATCAACACAGTTCCATCACGCCAATCTTGCAGAATCGCTGGAATGAGTCCCTGACTGTCAAATGTTAGCGTGTTGATGTCCAGCATCATGTCTCGTGTTCTTCGCACAATCGCACCGGCACATGATGGGTGTGGAGATAGGCTTTAGCCTCTTGGATAGTATGTTGACCATAGTGGAAGATTGACGCGACGAGGACGGCATCGGCTTTTCCTGTTTCGAGCCCGTCGTGGAGGTGTCGGAGCTGTCCAGCACCCCCGGATGCGATGACGGGAATCGTTACTGCGGCAGAGACCGCTGCCGTCAGTTCCAGATCGTAGCCTTCACCGGTCCCATCACGATCCATGCTGGTCAATAGGATCTCACCAGCACCATACCGTTCGACGGTGAGTGCCCACTCGATCACATCTCGCCCAGTGGGTGTTCGGCCGCCGTGGGTAAAGACCTCCCAGGAGAGGACGGCCGGATGACCGCTCGACAGAGGAGCAGTGGGGCGACGTTTGGCATCAATCGCGACCACAATACATTGCGTGCCAAATTGTTTTGCTGCGGCACGTACGAGCTCAGGCTGTTGAACGGCTGCGGTGTTGATGCTGACCTTATCAGCCCCGGCTTTCAGGAGTGTGCGGATATCGTCTAGTGAGCGAATGCCTCCACCCACCGTCAGCGGCATGAACACTTTGTCCGCGGTACGCTCGACGATATCGATCATTGTGGAACGACCTTCATGAGACGCCGTGATGTCGAGGAAACACAGTTCGTCGGCACCATCGCGATCGTAGACCGCGGCAATCTCGACCGGGTCTCCGGCATCTCGGAGATTCTCAAATGCCACACCTTTGACGACACGTCCATCTTTGACGTCGAGACAGGGAATGATGCGTTTCGCCAGCATTCAATGGGTAATTAGCACGTCTGGGGGCCGGAAGAGCTTGCAAGTTGCAGCGCTTCCGGCAAATTGAGATTGCCATCGTACAATGCCTTGCCGACGATGACTCCTGCGATTTCGGAGACCTCGGATTGGAGGGTACGAATGTCGTCAATCCCTGAGATTCCGCCTGAGAGAATGACGGGGGTTTCGGTTGCCATGGTGATCGAGCGAATGGCCTCAATGTTCGGCCCGGTCTTCATCCCGTCACGACTAATATCGGTGAACACGACCGCTGCTAACGCACAGCCATCAAGTTCGTTGAGGGCTGCGAGTGAAGTGACGTTCGACTGTTCCACCCATCCTTGCCATGCGACATATCCATCCCTCACATCAAGGCTAATCATAATTTTATTTGGGAATCGAGTACAGGCCTCGCGTACAAGTGAGGGGTTCTGGACAGCAGCGGTACCAAGAATGACCCACTGCACACCCATCTCGATATAGGTGGTGATACGCTCCATGTCGCGAATTCCTCCACCAACTTCGACAGGAATCTCGACGCCAGAAAGGATTGCCTGTATCTCATTGAGGTGGCGTGGGGTTCCTTCGACCGCCCCATTCAAATCGACGAGATGGAGGCGTGTCGCACCTTGTGTTTCCCACTGCTTGGCCATAGTGACGGGGTCATCGGAGTAGACCGTTTCTGCGTTCATGTCACCTTGGCGCAAACGTACACATTTGCCATCCTTCAAATCAATTGCGGGAATGATTACCACGGTGTCGTTACTCCCATCCTTTTTCTAATAGTTGTTTAATTCCGTCATCTGCGAGTTCTTGGGCAGTCAGCCAACGCCGTCGTTCAAGAAAACCCTTGAGGTCAGATGTCATCGGGCGTTGCGTCTCAAAGAAATGACCCACCCAGAGGGTTTTCGCATCATGGACAGTCACGAGCCGAGCCTCGAAGCCTACCGACGCGGGCTGACCCCCAAACGCGCTGCCAGCACGCTCTCGATATTGGCTGACGGTTCCAACGAGGATCGTCTTTGCCTCGAGCGCGGCGCCAATCTTCCGTTCAGTGGCATACGGAGGATTATTGTCCACATGTACAAGGTCAAGATCGTCGAGGGAGGCTGTGACTCGTTCCATTGGGATGATCGCGAGATCGTGTTTTTTTCTGAGGTTTTTGTAAAACAATTCAGTCACGGTCACGATCGCCTGAGAAGAGACTTGACTTGTGCTCAGAGGGAATTTCTGGTTGCCGGCCGCCGAGGATTCGACGGTGAAAGGAAAAATAGCGATGGGTGGAATAGACGATGCGTGAAACCCCGGTGATGTGACCACTTGAACGGTTGACGGGGTACACCCAGTCATCGCCATCGCAAGCGCGCCGATCCCGAGTGTTAGGAGAAGCGTGAAAAGTTTTCGAGGATGCGCATGCCCCATCGTTGACTCTTTTCTGGGTGGAATTGGCACGCAAATACGTTCTCTCGCCAAATTCCTGATACGAACGTCGTTCCATAGTCAGTGGTGGTTCCAACAATGGTCTCGTCGCGTGGTTCGACATAGTACGAGTGAACGAAATAGACGTAGGCGCCTTCCGGCACGCCTTCGAGAAGCGGGATCTGTTTTGAAAAACGGATTTGGTTCCAGCCCATATGAGGAATCTTCATCCTGGTATCTGTCGAGCGGAATTTGACCACGCGACCGTCAAGGATCCCGAGACCATGATGCGCTCCGAATTCTTCACTGTCGGTAAAGAGCAACTGGAGTCCAAGGCAGATTCCAAGAAAGGGTTTTCCCTTCGCAATGGTTGTGCGGACGGAGGAAGAAAGTCCGTACCGTTCGAGGTTGTCCATGCAATCGCCAAATGCCCCCACCCCAGGAAGTACCACGTGCGTTGCATCATCAATCACCTGGGGGCTTCGTGTGATCGTGGCTGAACAGCCGACCGCCTCAAACGCTTTTTGGACGCTTCGGAGGTTTCCCATGTCGTAATCAATGATCGCGATTGTTGCTCGAGACACTCAGATGGCTCCCTTTGTCGATGGAACGCCTTGTACACGAGGGTCTTGGGTCACGGCCTGGTCCATGACTTTTGCTAAGCCTTTGAAGGTGGCCTCGAGAATGTGATGCGAGTTGCGACCGTACGGAACGGTAATATGGAGCGTAATCGCGGCATTCACCACGAACGCACGGAAAAACTCTTCGAAAAGGTTGAGATCGAGATCCTTGATCCGTGCTTGAGGGAGCGGGACTTGGTAGAGGAGGTACGGTCTGCCACTGATGTCGAGGGAGATATTTGCGAGTGACTCGTCCAGGGGGACGGACGCAGAGGCAAAACGCCGAATGCCCCGCTTATCACCGAGCGCCTTACGGAAGGCCTCTCCCAACGTAATCCCAACATCCTCGATCAGGTGATGATCATCGATATGGGTGTCGCCGGACGCCTGCACCTTCAGATTGAAGAGTGCATGTTTCGCGAAGATCGTGAGCATGTGGTCCAGAAAGGGTAGCGTTGTTTGAATCTCGCCCTGTCCCTGGCCATCAAGGGTGATTTCTGCCGAAATATTTGTTTCTGCGGTGGTTCGCTCTACTCGCGCCTGGCGGGTCGACATCTGTTTACCTTGTCCGAACCTCAACGCACCGTGCGTGTGCCGTCAGTCCCTCCATGTGCGCCATTCTGACGACATGATCCTTGGTTTTTAATACATCACCCTTAGTATAGGAAAGGAAGTTGATCCATTTCGTAAAATCTTGGATCGAGAGACCGGATGAAAAACGCGCGGTTCCTCCCGTTGGGAGCACATGGTTTGGGCCTGCGACGTAATCCCCGATGGCTGGGGGAGTGTTTTCTCCCAAGAACACAACCCCGGTGTGGCGGACCTTCTCGATCAGCTCGAATGGCGCGGCCACATGTAGCCCGAGGTGCTCGGGCGCGACGGTATTGCTTAACTCAATGGCGTGATCCATATCGCGCGTGACGATAATGATCCCGTGGCGATTCACCGCGCGGGTCGCAATGGTTTTTCTCGATAACTGGGGCAATTGTTTCTCAACTTGCACAGCGACGGCCTTTGCTAACGCTGCTGATGGCGTCAGGAGGGCGACTGTGGCGGCTTCGTCATGCTCAGCTTCACACAACAGATCGGCAGCGATATACTCGGCTTTGGCATTCGAGTCGGCGATGACAACAATCTCGCTGGGACCAGCGATGCTGTCAATCCCAACATGTCCGAACACTAGACGTTTTGCGGTTGCAACATACATGTTGCCTGGCCCGACGATCTTGTCTACTTTCGGAATCGTTTTCGTGCCATACGCCATTGCACCAATGGCTTGAACACCCCCAATGCCATAGAGCTCATCGACGCCCGCGATGTCCGCTGCGACCAAGAGATGGGGGTTCATCTCTCCCTTGTGGGTTGGG
>JAJDBL010000337.1 GCA_029261375.1 Nitrospirales bacterium | reverse complement strand
AACATCGCGAGTGCTGGATACTCACGCTGCATGGCTTCATCCATCGTCATGCTCAAGGAGAGATTGATCGTACTCTCAACCAGCGGCTGGCCAATCCTAAAACGACCTTGCCCCCTCGCGATAAACCTCTCATCGTTCGTGTTCACCATCACATCGTCCGTTTGCCACCAGTCACCTTGGTCTCGCAGCAAATGTCCAGACACTCGTGCTGGAGGGAGAGCCGGAAAACCTGGAAGATTCAGACGGATGTCGTGGACGTCAATAGACAACGTACCGCCTCCAGACAATAACGCTTGGTCTGTCCAGGCCACGTTGATCCCAAGAGTCCCAACCCCTTCAGTCAGTAATTGCTTGTCTGCACGCGGAGTGAAGATTGTTTCCTCAATCTGCTGAAGATTCAACCCCTGGATGTCTGCCAGAAGTGTATAGCGAGTCTGAGCCTCTCGTCGCACGGCCGTGAGCGTCCCTGTGACCACTCCGTCAAACGCCTTTATTTCGACAGAGAGCACGAGTTTCCCGAACAACAGCGGGGAGAGATGAATTTTCACGCTGAGCAGCTCGAGCTGTAGTCGACGGGCGAGCGTATCTCCCTGTGGCAAAAAATGGAGGCGTGCAGCATCCATCGTGATCACGACATTGTTCAGCGTCAACCATAACGGTGAGTGAGACTCCTGCTGTTGGATGACAATGTCTGCACCTAACTCACGCTCAAGCTCTGCAATCATCCAGCGATGAAACTGCGACGAGGGAAAAGTCAGGTAGAGACTCATCCCAAAGACACATATGGCAAAAATGGCGTAGGCAATCCATCGCCACCACTTCGACAAGGAAAAGGACATCCTTACGTAGGTGGTAAGGCGACCGTCGTTCTAAAGACCCGGCGTTCCTCTGAGGGAAGTAGGAACGTCAATTCAACCTCGAGGGCTTTGGGAAGCCCCCCTTTTTTTGCCGCATCCCATTCATCCAACCATTGTGTCCCATCGTAGAAGGTGAAGTTCAATCCTGCGACACTCTCCGCCAACGGGAACGATTCGACGCTCTTGGATGAAAGGCTAAAGACATTGGTCTCCTCATCATGCATGACCTTATCACCCTCAAGCCAGTAGGTCACCACGCTAAGATCGGATTCCTTTGCATCAGGACGATATCTGCCATGCGCATAGGTAGCGAACATCAAGCAATCAGCTGGACGAGCCCCTTGGTCAGCATCCACGCCAATAAACGCGACACTGCCCTCCCCTCCCTGTTGAACGCTCTCCAATAATTCAACACGCGCAATCTGGGGGCACCCGGCCTCAGACGTTTCGCGAAAGGTCACTCCATGAAGAGATTGAACGACAGAGGTCAATTCTTGCGATAACTGACGAAAAGACAAACGGGCCATATGGTAGGACTCGCTTTCCTGTTCCGCAGCCTCAAGCAAATCCGAACTGGTGCCAAAGATGCCATACACAAGTGCAAACAAGATGGCCATCATCGACAAGGCAAGCAACACCTCGAGGAGTGTGAACCCCGATGACGACGGCCTAGGATGAGACCCTAAAAACCCATTTGCATGCCCCGTGGTTCCCGCACAGCCCACGGATCGTGTCCGACGCGGTTCGAGGATTTCTGGACTCCAGAGCTGGATTCCCACTTTCACAGGAGGTACGGATTCGCTACTCATACGTGGAATCGTTGATAAACATCATTACGCGCACCATGGTATCTAGACTTGGTCGACAGATTGTTCAAAAAATCCGTCCAGCGCGGCCGTAGCGAGGGAAGGGCCGAGACGTACGTTCCGTACATTGAGGTCCTGAGCGAAGCAAGAACAAAGCTGGCGGTTTATTTTGAGCATTCTGTCTGCTAGGGGCCGAAGAGATAGTAGGCCACGGCCTCAACCGCATCCGCCGATTCCTCAGGCTCATCGGATTCCGACAAGACCGACAGCCGATCATCATCCGCATCTGGTCCCCACGACACCCGGACTTTGACTTCTCGAACATCGATGGTTAAGGGCGTTGCAGAGACCGTCTGCTGCCAGACAAAGCCAGAAGCTCGGTCTTCAAACTCCCCCCTCGTAGTGCCGAACGCAGGCGGTCCATCGATAGCCAGTTCAGCCTCGGTCATCTTTTCCTGAACCAGCAAAGTCGCTAGCGTGACATTCTGCGAAAAGATTCGCGTATCAAGATCCCAGTTTCTCAACCCTAACAGCACCGTCGCCGTCATGCCGAAGATCGACAGCGCAATCATCACCTCTAAGAGCGTAAAACCCTCTTGAGCCGGTTGTTTTGAAGACCTATGTTTCGTCACGAGGAGTATCGTACGCGGTCGTTGCAAACCTTTGCAACGTGTATGCGACTGTTGAAAAATGCCGCCAGCGGCGTTCCCGCTTCACTGCTCAGCTCAACACTGACGTATTCGGGATGGTCTGCAGACGGGTACATGCAGAGATCGTGAAATAGACTGAAGAAAAAAGAAGGACCACGTGGTCAGAGCGGAGGGAGAGCAACCGACAAGCGGCACCCCATCGAATCAATTCAGCGCGTCAATCGTGACCCTCGCCGTGAGCGGATTAATAGTCAACGAAAGGGTCTCATACTCCTCATCCTGGAGACGGATTACTGTCGGTTCAACCCTCCCTATCGGGTAGAAATGGGTGAACGTGCGTCCAGTCGCCGTCACCCCATGGTGCAGCGTTTCAATCTCCTGAAACTTGATGCCTTCTGGTAGGCGCCGCGGCCGCTCCGGCTCCGCATCCCGAGACTCATCACGCTCATCAACGCCAGGAGCTTCGGACACCCAGTATTCTCCGTAGGTCAGATCATAGTGCAGCCGATACGCGGTTTTCTCTGACTCTGCGGTCGAGTACGCATGCTGAATCGTCGCAATAAGCTGGCGCGAGACCGATTTCAGATCCCCCCCGGTTCGAATCTTGGGATATGCGACGGCCACGACCAAACCCAACACAAAAATCACGATCATGAGCTCGACGAGTGAATACCCTCGCGGTGACGGCCACTGGACGCTATTGCTCAAGAGCCCAGTTTTGGATATCCGCATCATCGCCTTCTCCGCCCGCCTCGCTATCGCCGCCATAGGAAAGGAGATCATAGTCGCCGTGAACCCCAGGGCTGAGATACACGAACGGCGTGCCCCAGGGATCCTTTGGGACATTGGAAAGATATCCACCCTTTCGCCAGTTCTTGGGGACTTTCCCTGATGTCGGTTTTGTCACCAACGCGACAAGCCCATGTTCCGTGGGCGGATACGTTCCAGTATCGAGCTTATACAGCTTTAACGCGCCTTCGACATTGCGCATCTGAACCTTGGCTGCAGTAATTTTTGCCTCGTCCGTCCCCCCAATAATCCGGGGAGCGACAATCGCAGCGAGAATGCCGAGAATCAACACTACCACCATAATTTCAACGAACGTAAATCCACGTTGGTCCTGCATTCCTACTTCTCCTTCACGCCACATCTCTATCCTCTTTACCGTGCCATCTGACTCATTTCAAAAATTGGGAGCAAGATGGCCAACACAATGAACAACACGACCATGCCCATGGCAACGATCATGATCGGCTCAAGGAGCGCAGTTAATCGATTCGTTGCGGTTTCCACTTCAGCATCATAGACTTGCGAGACACGAATAAGCATCCCTTCCAATTCACCACTTTTTTCCCCGACGGCAATCATGTGAGTGGCCAACGGGGGGATTAACCCACTTCGCTTGAGTGGCGCGGCCAGACTTTCCCCTTCGCGGATATTCTCGCGAGCCTCATTGATTGCACGCTCAAGCACCCGATTATTCACCACCCTGGAGACCACTCCAAGCGCTTGCATGAGAGGAACGCCGCTACTCAACATCGTGCTCAAAGTTTGGGTAAACCGCGACACGGCGACCATTTGAACGACCGTCCCCACCACGGGGACTTTCAACAGAAACGCGTCGTATCGGTCGCGACCGGTCTCCGTACGTAACGCACGAGCCAACAGCAGAAGCCCCGCCGTTCCCACCGCGAGAAACCATACCCAATAGTCGGCAAAGGCTTTGCTCACACCCAGAAGGATGACCGTAGGAAGCGGGAGCGCTTGCTCCATTTCCGTAAACACCGCTGTGATTTTCGGGACGATAAAGGTAATCAGCAACAGAAGTACGATGGTCCCCACTGTAAACATAAAAATCGGATAGAGCAGCACCGTCGTCATACGGTTTTTGAGTCGAATGTGATTGTCTTGAAAATCTGCCAGCCGAGTCAAAACCTCGTCGAGCGCGCCACTCGCTTCGCCTGCAGCAATCATGTGGGTATAGAGAGGAGAGAAAGAACTCGGATGACACGCCATCGCCTCGCTCAGCGCACTTCCCTCACGGACACGCTCCCGAATATCAGCCAACACCCCGCGGCTGGCAGATTTCTCGACCTGGTCAAGCAGGGCGCTCAAGGCTTCAACGAGCGGAAGACCCGCGGAAATGAGTGTCCCAAGTTGTCGCGTCAGTAACGCCTGATCTTTCAGCGAAATCGTTTCTGCCCTAGCCTTTACGGAGAACATCCCAGGCTCGCCTGACGATCCGCCTTCTTCAAGTTCTGTGGGAAAGACGCCCGTGTTTCGAAGCTTGAGACAGGCACCCTTGGCAGTGTCCGCATCAATCATGCCGGAGACCGCCTTACCTGCTGTCGTCAAACCTCGATATTCGTAGACCGGCATGGGAGTTGCGCCTCTCTGCTCACTGAAACGACGAGTGTACTCCGGGACTGTTCAAAAAGCGCGTCCAGCAAGGCCGCAGCAAGCGGGGAGGCGAATCGTACGACTCTACGTTGAGCCGAGCCGTGCAGCGAGAACGCCGCTGGAGTATTTTTTCAACAGTCGCGTATCGTCGTGATCATATAACAGAGCGAGGAAGGAGCGAAACCCTGCGTGGATACAGCCGAAACGAAAGAGAGCGGTAAGGAGAAGAGAGTGCTACTAGCCCCCCCCAACTAGGGGAGGCCACACGGGACAGAAAGGCTAAATCAGCGGGAGGAGGAAGCCACGGTTACCGATTGCGTAACCATGCTTCGACTTCATCCTGCAAAAAGCGCCAATGTTTACCCACTTTATGGGCGGGGATCTTGTTCAAGCGAACAAGCTTGTAGACCGTCGCTTTCGGAATTTTGAGAAACACCGCCACGTCATCAACGGTAAAGATATGGTGCGCAGTGTCCGAGGAGGCGGGCTTAGAGTCGATGTATGAGTCGAGGAGATGGTTGGCTGACTGTGAA
>JAJDBL010000336.1 GCA_029261375.1 Nitrospirales bacterium | reverse complement strand
CAGCCGGTACGATTAATCCCGGAGAAGTACTTCTTTTTAGCGGCACCAATGGAGATCATTTTTCAACCCTGGCCAACCCAAACGCGTCACCGGGCATTGGGGCGTCCTTTGGCTTCTCTGTCAGCGATCTTGGCGATATCGATGGGGATGGGAGACCCGATGTGATTGTCGGTGCCCCTTTTCATAACGTGCGCGAGGGTACTGTGGAAAGGGCAGCACAGGGAGAAGTATTTATCTTTCAGAAGCTGTCAACAGATTTCAAGGGCACCATTCGTGATGTTACCCGAGAAAACGTATCACCTAATCAAGACTCGGTATCTTTTACGGTCTCCGTAAAAAATAAGGGGACTGTCCCGTCGGCGATTCCGTTCAAAGTCAAAGTACACTTATCTGAAGATGAAACGTTTGACGGAAAGAGGGTTGACCCCGTCGTTCTCAAATGGAACGTACAACCGCCATTATTGGCTGGGGAGTCGAGGGTACTCGATCACGAGATTCAGCTCGATGATTCGCTGCACGGAAACTTTCTCATTGTCCGTGTTGACACTAAGGATAGTGTTGCGGAACGTAAAGAAGGCAATAATATGAAGGTGGTGCCAATCCCCAACTGACCTCTGTGCCAGCCGTAGACACTGTTCTGGTATCCACCCCACATTCTCCATATTTGCAATATGCGTTTCTAGTCCATCTCCATTTGATGATTCAGTATCTGCGTCGCCATGTCGGGATCTTCCGTACCATAATATGCCGACGCTAGGCGCTGAGCCTCGTTTGCCGTGTAGGTTAGACTGCCTCGTTGCTCCCGTATGAGTTCTTCCAGCGCTTTCTGTGCGAGACTCAGCTGCTGTTCCTGTTTTGTGATGATGTAAATCATCACCAGCGTAATACGTGGCTCGACCCATCTCGGCACGTATGACACAACTTGTTGAAGGGCGCGTTCTGCGCTCTCAAGATCCTCTCCAAGAATAAAAGAGTCAGCCAACCCCATATACAATTGTGGTTGTTTCGGGGACACCCTGATGGCTCGCTGGTAAGCGTCTGCAGCAGCCTCCGCAAGAGCCGGATCTGCCAGCGCACGTTGATACAACACGTCGGCCAAGTCCCAAAATGGACGGAGGTCTTCGTGGTCAAGCGCAACCTGTAAGCCAAGCTCCATTGCCGCTAAATTGAGAAGCGAGTGTTGGATAAAGCGTGAAATGTTTGAATTTCCAGAGGTGTTCATCGCCATGTGTGCAACCATAAACCTCAATTCCCGCTGGTCAAACGGTTGATTATTCAGTGTGGTCCTTATGCGATCAATGGCCGCTTGGTTGACCACCGTCGACGAGGTGGGCAACGCCAGAGTAAAACGGTAAAGGCGATCCACCGGGATGATGGTCCAGTTGTACAGAGCTAAAATAGTGACTGCTACGATACAGCCGATGCTCACACGTACTGGTTTCGAGTACGGCTTCGCGAAGAGCTTGGTCTGATGTGAGTCTGAAGTGGATTGTGTCCAATAGTAATTCGCATATCCAACGACACTTACAAACAGAATTGACGTTGTGAGCACGGGAAAAATGAAAAGAAGGTTCACAAAATATCCGAGCACCAGCCCGATCATTACAATCATTGGCCCTTGGAGTTTCGGAGCATCTGTTGTGTGAGCAGTGCGGTAGAAGGCCCAGATGACGATGCTGAGAAGCAGTACGAATGCAATGACTCCCACGACCCCAGAACTTATGCCAAGGTCCAATATAATATTGTGCGTACGATCCCACCAATCCTCATGTGGTGGTGTTGTGAGATCAGATCTTGGTTGAAAAAATTGGTTGAACGCCCGATCGAAGTTATTGGGTCCCCATCCAAGAACCGGCTTGTCCCAGATGGCCCGAAGCGAAATCTTCCACGCGTATAGGCGATTAGCCGCTGTATCATTGATCAGAGTCATCAAACGACGGATCGGCGCAGTCATTCCGCTCATGAAGCCAACCTGCCCAATTCCCCATGTTCCCGCAACAACTACACTGAGGCTTCCTAAGGAGACCACCGCAACGCGAAGTCGTACAGCGGTTCGGTGTTCCTTTGGAAACATAACACGGAGTCCCCCTATAACGATGAGACCAAAGACGAGGCCCAATGCACCCGCCCTCGTTCCGGTGAGGAGAAGTGCAATCAACTCGACGATCGCTACAGCAAGATATGCTCCCCTCCGGAGTTTTGCATCCCTCGCTGCGAGGAATATTCCAAGAAAGACGTGAACCAAAAGGTACTCTCCGAGGTATCCAGCGTTACCGATTGTCGATATGGGGCGATGGCTTGGACCGGCCGACACCCATTCCGAGATGCCAAACATCGCGACGACGAGACTTACTCCGAGACTGATCCTGAAGAACCAAAGCCAGTCGTCCTCTTTTGAAAAAACCAATACCATCAATAAGAGAAACATCAGATGGTGAAATGACTGGAATACGCCGTCCATCCTCTCAATTCCACCCCACATGCTTCGCGCGGGGTTCACCCCGGTCAATGTCGTGACGGCAAGCACCACAACAAAAACGGCGTATGCCAGGATCGGAATTCCAAAAAGCGATCGGGTTGGCGATACGCGCCCTCGCATCATTCCGACGAGGTAGATGACGAAGAGAATCTCGACAATGGCGCGAAAGAGAAAGACCCTAGGAGTTACAAACCCATAGGGAAGCAATGTTGAGGTTACGAGAGCGAGGTAAGGGATTGTATACAGTCCCCATTTGATGATGAACTGTTCCGTTGATATTGCGGTGGATGCCGTCAGAGAACCGCCTCTCATATCAGAAACCGTCTGCTAGATATTCCCTGAATTTGCATGCGCCAGTGAGAATGTTGATGGGTCTGAGGTTGTTGATTCCGGGATCTTGTCTTATTGCTATGGCAGGTACTAAGGGAGTAATCACTGAAACTAAAATGGAGTATCGCGACAAACGTTGACAGCCAAATATCGACTCAGGCTATACGTTCCCACAGCGCATGTACAATGTTCTCCCCTCCTCCCAATAACATCGGAGGGGTTTTCAGCAACAGCCTCTTTTTAGAAAACTCGAAGAAGCGTTTCTGCGAAGTCCCTATCCAGTTGGGGAACAAACAGCATTCTAAGATGTGGGACACGCTTTCATCTTCATCGTTAACCTCATACCGACCGCAATACGCCATGTATCCTTCAAAGGCGGCACGAATCTCAGACGCCTCTCCCTGTAGATGATCGCCTGAGGCAAAGGCCGGTCGATGACGTCGCATAATCTGACCGGACATGTTTCCGTGTTCGTCATACATAATCACACCCATAGGGTTCTCCCCAATGGGATACGTCACCTCATGATCTGGCCGTCGAAGTTCAAATGAGATTAGTTTCCAGGTGCCAATAAATCGTTCTCTTCCCATGCGGTTCTGCTCCCTATCTCTCGTGCATCTCGTTTCGTTCGTCAACGTGGAAGCACGTACGTGCTACGGCTTCACGCGAATTCAGACCTCAGCCTTCGTCGATGGTTTTATCCTTGTACTCGCACAGATCATGGATTGGGCACCCTGGGCAACTCGGCTTGCGCGCTTTGCACACATACCGTCCGTGGAGAATCAGCCAGTGATGCGCGTGTTGACGCCAGTAAGATGGGACGGCCTTTTCCAATCCCAACTCAATCGCAAGTGGGGTGTTTCCAGATGCCAACCCAATGCGATTGCTGACTCGGAAGATGTGGGTGTCAACCGCGATGGTGGGAAGTCCAAAGGCACAGTTCAGAACGACGTTGGCCGTCTTTCGCCCCACCCCGGGTAATGCTTCAAGGCTCTCGCGCGTATTGGGAACTTTTCCACTATGTTCATCAACGAGGATTTGACTCAGTTTGATGATGTTTTTTGCCTTGGTGTTATACAAACCGATCGTTTTCACCAACTCGCGAAGTTGTGGCTCGCCTAAGCGAAGCATTTTTTCTGGAGTGTCGGCAGAGGCAAATAGGGCAGGGGTCGCTTTATTGACTCCAACGTCAGTGGCTTGTGCCGATAAGACGACGGCGACAAGGAGAGTGTAATGGTTTTGGTATTGAAGCTCAGTTTGCGGGGAGGGGTTCGCGCTCGATAGTCGCCCAAAGATCTCATCAATGACGGGTTTCTTCATCCTGATACGGCGGATAGACTTTTCTAGATCGTGGGAGGTGTCATCCTCTCTTTCCTCATTAACACTGGTTCACACGAGTGAGCTTAGTAGGCTCTCGCAAAAATCGCGGTTTTGTTGGTGGCTTTTCCCGTCAGAAAACACTTCCCTTCGCCTTCTTCAGTCCCCATGGGCAGACAGCGGAGGGTTGCTTTGGTTTCGTCGTGGATTCGCTCCTCATCTTCCGTCGTGCCCGCCCAGTGTGCGTGGAGAAATCCCCCCTGTTCTTGCAATACGGTTTGAAATTCCTCATAGGAAGAGACGCGATGGGTTTTTTCTTCTCGTCCACGCAATGCTTGTTCTCGAAGACTTGACTGAATCGCGTTGAGTAATGCGTGTGCCTCTTCAGCGACCCCGGCAACTGGAATTCCAAATGTCTTTCCTTCTTTTCCGAGCTGATCCCGCCGCGCAAACACGACACTCTCTTGTTGCACATCACTGGGGCCAATCTCTACGCGTACTGGCACACCGCGCATCTCCCAGTCGTTAAATTTGAATCCTGGGGTTTGATCTTCTCTAAGGTCAACTTTGGCTCGAATTCCAGAGTCGACGAGGGCGCTACGCACGCGTTCAACCATTGTCATGACGGGCGCTTTCTCTCCTTCTTTTCTCCAGATCGGTACGATAACGACTTGAATTGGTGCGAGTACCGGTGGAAGCCGAAGCCCCTGATCGTCCCCGTGTGCCATGATAATCGCTCCGACCATCCGCGTGCTAATGCCCCAGCTTGTCGTATGGCAGAACTGATTGACATTGTTCTGGTCAAGGAAGTTGATGTTAAATGCCTCAGCGAACTTAGTTCCTAAATAATGACTCGTTCCCATCTGCAGCGCCCAACCGTTTCCCATCATGCCTTCAATGGTATAACTGTTCACTGCCCCCGCAAACTTTTCGCGGTCACTCTTGAGGCCTTTGATTACTGGAATGGCCGCATCATTTTCCGCGAAATCGCAATACACGTCTAACATCCGTAACGTCTCTTCAACCGCGTCGCTTTCTGTCGCGTGCGCGGTGTGGCCTTCTTGCCAGAGGAACTCCGTTGTTCTCAAGAATGGACGGGTACGCATTTCCCACCGTACGACATTCGCCCATTGGTTAATCAGTAAGGGGAGGTCACGATACGACTGTATCCATTTCGCATAGGCATGACCGATGATCGTCTCCGAAGTGGGACGAACAACTAATGGCTCCTCCAGTGTATTCCCGCCACCAATTGTCACCACCGCCAGTTCTGGGGCGAAGCCTTCTACGTGTTCTGCCTCTTTTTCCAAAAAGCTCATAGGGATAAACAGGGGAAAATACGCATTGACATGACCTGTCTCTTTGAAACGCCGATCCAGACCAGATTGGATAGCCTCCCACAGGGCATATCCGTACGGCCGTATGATCATGGAACCTCGTACAGGTGAACTCTCCGCAAGTTCAGCGTCGCGAATGACGTCGAGATACCAGCGAGAATAATCTTCGTCTTGCGGTGTGATTTTATCGGCCATGACAGTGTCTCAGTGTGATCATATCATTCTCATCTTTTTTCAACTTGGTCGCGTGTTTGGTGGGGATGTCCCCCGTCGTTTCGCGGGATGAATTAGAGGGTTTTCTTGAAGTTCTTTTTGACCCGTTTCGTTTCAAAGTACCGATAAACACGAACGGCAATCGGTATAGCAAAGATGAGCACGATGGTGGCAGTCATGAAAAACTCTTCTTCAGAAATCGCGTACATTGCTCAATGATCCTCCAATGCTGGATCTGAAATCCCGGCGTCTTGAAACCCTTTTTGCCTGAGAAGGCAGCTGTCGCATGCGCCGCATGGTGTGCCATGAGGTGAAGGGTCATAGCAACTGTGGGTCAGGCCAAAGGGCACCCCCAGTGCGATACCTTTCACGATGATCTCCGCTTTCGTCAGCTTCAAAAGTGGTGCGTGTACGGTAATTGGTGAACCTTCTACTCCCTGTTTCGTCCCTAGCTGCGCCATCGTATTGAACGCGGTAACGAACTCTGGGCGGCAGTCTGGATAACCAGCATAGTCGAGCACATTCGCTCCGAAAAAGATAGACGATGCACCAAGTGATTCCGCCCACCCTAATGCAATCGACAGAAAAATTGTGTTTCGAGCGGGCACATAGGTCGATGGAATGCCTTGGCCTATATCGTCAATAGAATGTCCCTTAGGAACTGGCATTGAAGTTGTAAGGGCTGACTGACTGATCTTGGTAAGGTTGATATCAAGAACGTGTGATGAGGCAGCGTTCAATGCTGTGGCGATTTGTTGGGCCCGCTCGATTTCAATTCGATGGCGTTGACCATAGTCGAAAATCAGACAGTGACACTCGTGCCCCTCCGCCATTGCGAGTGCTGCGGTGACAGCAGAATCCAACCCCCCACTGGTGAGGACTACCGCCTTTTTCGATTCAGAGGTGGTCATGACACTGGCCGTTCTCCGAGCGTAATTTTTAGTTCTCGTTTTTTCTTCCCACGAACGATGGTCATGGGCAGGGTTGTACCGGGTTTGTGTCGCCGAACTTCTCGGCTGAGATCTTCCACCGATGTCACGGGTGTTCCGGCAATGGAGGTAATGACATCGCCTCCAATGATGACGAGAGAGTTTCCGATTCGAACCTGCCGGGTTCCGCCGCGGAGGCCTGCTTTTGCAGCGGGACCATTTTTGACGACACGGACGAGAAGGACCCCTCCGTGTACTGGCAACCGAAGTGCTCTCGCAAACCTGGGAAGCAATGTTTGCATCTCAACCCCTATCCACGAATAGGAGACGTATCCTTTATCGATCAGCTCAGCCACGATGTTCTTTGCCGTATGGATTGGGATCGCAAAGCCGATGCCAACGCTTCCGCCTGACGGCGTAAAGATCGCGGTATTGATACCAATCATTTTTCCAGAGGAGTCTAAAAGAGGCCCACCCGAGTTTCCGGGATTGATTGCAGCATCTGTCTGAATCACATGTTCGAGTTCGACGCCTCCGGCCTGCAGTGTCTTCCGAATGGAGCTGATGACTCCTGTGGTGAGGGTTTGATCAAGCCCGAAAGGATTTCCGATCGCAAGAACTTTCTGCCCGGTCTTTAGTGTCTGCGAGTTTCCCATTGGAATCACAGAAAGCTTCTTTTGTGGTGCATCAATCCGCAGTGTTGCGAGGTCACTCAATGGATCAGCGCCAATGAGCTTAGCTTCCCACTTACTTCCATCTGCCAGCGTAACTTCAAGTCGTTGTGCCCCTCGTATCACATGGTAATTCGTGACGATGTGGCCCTTGAGATCGATGATTGCTCCTGATCCAGAACCCTCCTTCGGAACTGGTGTCATGAAAAAGTCGTATGCGACCGACCGGTTCGTGATATTCACCACCGTTGCTTTGGCCTTGTCGTAGACCTGAATCGTATTTTTTTCATCTTGTGTCAGTGCAGCCGCAGTGGATGGGATGGCGAACAACACACACACCCAAAACCTTATCCAGAGTCTTCTTTCAGCAGATAACACGCTTTCTCCTTCATTCAATACGCGTAGATTTTCATAACATGGCCCTTATGCTTTGACAAGCATGAGGCACGAGAGATATCCCGCTTTCCCTTTGGCATAGTCAGGGTAACGGATTTTACCTGCAGCTCTCGTCTACCTCCAGACTGCTCATGTTGAGGGAGAGTCGTCACGTCAGACTCATAATGAAATAATACGGTTGCCACGTCCACTTCAGCAGCAGACTGAAACGGTTGCTCAGCGAGGTGGCAGGGAGCGACGGGCTGAGGCGTACTTCTTGTACGTTGATGTTGTGAGCGATACGAGAACGAAGCTGAGGGGATTTTCAGCCTGTTGCTAGATTTGGAATTGGGTTTCGTATAGGGTGCGGTAGGTGGTGCTTCGCGTCAGTAGTGTATTGTGTGGTCCCTCGTCCACAATCTGGCCGTCCATAAGAACCATAATACGGTCTGCATGCTGTAACGTAGACATACGGTGCGCGATGATAAAGGTCGTTCGGTTTTCTGTCAGCTCGTTCAATGCCTCGCGAATCTTCACCTCAGTTTCGGTATCGATACTCGATGTCGCCTCATCAAAGATAATAATGGGTGGATCTTTGAGAAGGACACGGGCAATAGCGATGCGTTGCTTCTGACCCACGGATAATTTCACCCCCCGTTCTCCAACCCACGTGTCATATTTGTCGGGAAGATCGACGATAAAATCGTGGGCTCTGGCCGCAGTCGCGACTTTCTCAATATGGGTTACGTCGGCTGCCAGATCTCCGTAGGCGATGTTCTCACGCACGGTCCCATTGAAGAGAAAGGGTTCTTGCTGCACCATTCCGATGTGATCCCGTACATAGGCGAGTGGTAACGTGCGGAGATCCTGTCCATCGAGATAAATCGCTCCTTGCCTCACGTCGTAGAAGCGCATGAGCAATTTCAAACATGTGCTCTTTCCCGCGCCGGAGTGTCCGACAAGCGCGATTCGTTCTCCGGCCTTTACGTCAAAACTGATATTTTTGAGGACCGGCGTGTCCGGCCGATAGAAGAATGTCACGTCCGTCGCTGACACATCCCCCTTCAATCGATGTGCGGGTGTTGTGACGCCGGGTTGGTCCTGGACTTCTGGCACGGTATCCAGAATTTCGATCACACGATCACCCGCTGCGAGTGCACTCTGAAGCATATTGTTGACGGAGTGTATTTGGTTTATTGGTACATAGAACAGCGCCACGTACCCTAGAAATGCGACGAGCTCGCCGACCGTCAAATGACCTAACTGAACCTGCGTCGTTCCAAACCATAGAATGAGGACACTTCCAAGACTCCCGACGAAAATCATACTCGGTGAGTATGTGGCCCACAGCCGCATCACTTGGAGGGTGCTTTCGCAATATGCGTTGCTTCGCAGGCTAAACCGCTGGCGTTCATACGAGTGACGGTTAAAGGACATCGTTTCCCGGATGCCGGACAGAGAGTCCTGGAGATACGCGTTGAGCTCCGCGAGGTTTCGCCGAATCGTGTGGTAAAAGTGATGGATCGTCCGGGTATACAGCACCGCAACGAAAACCAGGATGGGAATCGGAAGGAGCGCGAGCAAGGCGAGCTTCCAGTTTAGAGAAAACAGAATGATTGATATGCCAATCAAGGTTAGGAAAGCCATCAGCAACGCTTCAAGTCCATCGATAAAAATCCGTTCGATATTCTCAACGTCGTTGCTGACTCGACTCATGATTTCGCCGGTTTGTCGGTGCTCATAGTACGTCACCGACAAACGCTGGAGTGCGTCAAAAACCTGCTTGCGAAGGTCGTAGATTACCTTTTGCTCGAGCGTATTGTTGAAACGAATGCGGAGGCTGGCGGCGACGTTACGTCCCGTGTGTACGGCGAGAAGTGCACCAATCAACCATGGAAGTAAGGCTTCCTGTTCTCCGACGATCACGTCGTCAATGATGAGTTTGACGATCCATGGGGGAACGAGATCGAGCATGGTCACCCCAGCGGCCGTGACCAACGTTGCGGAGGAGAGAATCCAGTATGGGCGGATAAAGGTAAGGACGCGGAGCAGGGATTTCAGGGACGAACCTCCCGTCCCTGTTGTTCAGCGTGGTACGAGCTTCGAACAAGCGGTCCGGATTCGACATGTGTGAATCCCATACTGATACCGGTATCCCGGAACACATCAAATTCTGCCGATTCATAGAATCGTGAGACGGGCCGATGGGCTTTTGTCGGTTGAAGGTATTGACCGATGGTGAGCATATCGCAATGGATGGATCGAAGATCCTGCATTACGGAGCGGACTTCCTCCATCGATTCTCCCATTCCAACGATGATGCCAGATTTTGTCGTACACCCACGTTGTTTCGAATACGAAAGAACATGTAGTGACCGATGATAGTCACCCTGCGGTCGAATAGATGGAAATAACCGAGGAACATTTTCGATGTTATGGTTCAGAATATCCGGCTGCGCGTTAATCGTCATATCGAGGGCTTCAGTGTTTCCTTTGAAGTCTGGGATCAGCACCTCGACGCGGCAATTCGGACTGTGCTGCTGGATCTGCGCAATGGTAGAGGCGAACGCTGCGCTCCCACCATCTGCGAGATCATCACGATTCGGCGAGGTGATCACTGTATGCCGAAGCCCCAGTCGTTTCACTGCTTGTGCTATTCGCAGGGGTTCTTCTGGATCGACCTTGTTGGGGCGACC
>JAJDBL010000335.1 GCA_029261375.1 Nitrospirales bacterium | reverse complement strand
TGCCCATCGACGACGACCGTCCAAGATGGTCCGAGTTGTGTCACGTACGCAGTGCGCGTACTCGAGGAGTCAAAGAGTGAAGTGCCAATCCAGATGTTGTCATACTTGGAACTGACCTGCCCTTCGATGACAATGACCTGCTTCGAGCCAGTGTTTGCAATGTAGGCGACTTGCTTGCCGTTAGAGCTGAAATGGAGACTATAGGGGGCAATGCGACGATAAGGAGGAGATTGCTCTCCGTCGACGACCACATACCATTTTCTTTTCTTTTGGGCGGCGTATGCATATCGTTTTCCATCATGGCTGAAGGCAAAACTCCCCTCTAAGATCTTGTCGAAGCCTGTACTGGCCGACCCGTCGACGACCAGGATTTTCTTTCCGCCCTGCGTTGCCTGGTATGCCAACCGTTGGCCATCTGGGCTAAAGATAAGACTGTCTGCTTTAATCGAGTCGAAACGAGTGCCTGGCCTTCCATCATGAACGATCTGGACTTTCGTGTCCGATGCCCTTTGGATATAGGCGATGTTTCGAATGTTCGGGCTGACGGTAAGCGAGCGCGGGTTCCAGGTGGAGAGATTGACCGTATCGAGGATCGTTTTTGAGCTAAGCGCGCTGTGCGTGTTCGTGGGCTCAGCGGCGCATACGGATGCGAACCCAAAAGCAACGCTCATGACAAGAGCGTTGGCGTAGGTGTGGAGTCGGATGCCGCGCTTCATTCTTTTTCTTCCGCGTAACTGCCAGTTGCCCCAGCGATCCCTACGCTTTTTGCACAGCGAAAGCCCCCGTGTGGAGCGACATAAATGTGTGACCAGCCAGCGCGAAACGCCGCTGAGAGGACCATTTCTTGAGACTTTGCAGATCCGCCGCGGACGGTGTAGGTATTCAGCTTCTTTCCGTGTTTGTTCATGGTTCCCCTTACGGGGCCTTGTGGGTTACGTGTTGGTGTCTTCTGGTAGTATTCGTCCTCGTAAATATCATTGACCCATTCAAAGACATTTCCCGCCATGTGATGTGCCCCGTAGGGTGATGCACCCTTCGGATGGCTATCGACTGGAGAGAATGATGCGGGTCCTTTCCAGTTCTGCGGGTTCACTTTAAATATCGCTAGCTCGTCGGTCGGTGGCTCGTTCCCCCATGGATATTTCCTTCCATCGGTTCCCCTCGCAGCCTTTTCCCATTCTGCCTCGGTTGGAAGACGCTTTCCCACCGACTCACAGTACCCCTTGGCTGATTTCCACATAATGCTGGTTACCGGCATCTGAGCGTGAGCCGACCTGTCAAGTGAATTGAGGTTGGTGGGAAGGTATGCCGGCTCGACAGCTCCTCCGCCATTGGCTTCAACCCAGGCAAGATAGAGGGCGTTTGTCACTTCGTACTTGTCAATATAGAACGTATCAAGATAGACCGTATGTGGGGGTTGTTCATTCTGTCGTATTCTCGATGCTTTTGGCGTTCCCATGATGAACTCGCCTTCTGGAACAAGAACCATCGGCGATCCATCCTTGCTGGTGATCTCTTTGGGAAGATTTGATGTCTCCTCGCCCGCCATCGCATGGTGCGCTGCTGGGAGCAGAAGAATTGCAGAAATTGCTCCGGCGACAAGTGCTATTTTCCCAATGTTGCTTCGTGTATCGCGACTCATGTTTATCCTCACTACCGACACGTATTCCAGGGTTAATACCCGCGAGAAAATCAACTATCCGTTGGATTAAAAGCGGGATGCCTATACCTAGAGGCTGCGGAGATACTGAAGCGCTCACGATATCAGGCGGTTATGACGCTGATCCTACAAAACGATGACTGACCTCTGGATCTCCCCCTTCAAAGATCCTCAGTACATCCTAGCTAGAATACACGTTTTGTCATTCGGTGTCATCCCAAAATGGCGCCAATATGACCTCAATATGAGGCTCTTTGCGGTTGATTCTCTTGTGGAGATGAATCTCGACGACCCGGTTATCGTTGACCTCCAGTGCCTCACAAATCGCGTCCTGGGTGATTTTTAGACCCCCGTCCAAGTCTCTGCGTAGAGCTGATCGGAAATAGAACCATATGGACAGCACAAGTTTGTGAGTTTTCAGTAGTTCACGCACCTGTTCCCGATCAGGATTCTTGGCGAGAGCCAGGAGGAGGTGCTGTCCAACCAACTGTTTGTATGAGCGTGCCTCTGCCGAAAGGATTCGGCGGCCGTTCACTGTCGCATATTGGTGATTGATGCTGGGAGGGACGGGAAGGGTGAGGTGAAGCTGCTCAGCGGACACGAGGCATGCAAAGCGAAGGCGAGTTTCTAGGCCCGTTACAGCAGTTCCATAAAGCGCGCTTCTGCGATTTCGAAGCTTTCTTCGTTGACCGTAAGGTAGCGTCTCCAGGCTGAAGGGTTCCAAATTTCGATCTTGTGATACAGGCCGATGAGCACAACTTCCTGATCCAGGTCGAGGTTGAGGTGCTTGCGCATTTTTCCAGGAATGAGCAGGCGGCCGCCCTTGTCGAGATCAGCCATCGTCATTTCAGAGACGATGTGGTGCATGAACAGCCGACTTTGCTGCTCATCTAGGCCCTCCTGGCTCTTTTCAAGAATTTTTGTCCATTCAGGGTGGGAGTATGCCGCGAGGCGATATTCTGGCCCTTTGAGGTAGACGAGTCGCTTCCCCTGGTCCTCGAGAATCTCCCGCATGGGTTGCGGAAAGATAAATCTTCCCTTCTCGTCAAGTTTGCAAATGTGTTCGCCGCAAAACATGTTAGCTCCCTACGTTCACGTAATACATTAAGAAAGTATAAGGGGGCACAATCGTATGATGCAGCGGTCAAATTGTCAAGTTTTTGGCAGATGCAGCGTTGCCTCGTGTTGCGGGTAGTTATGCCGCTACTTTTGACATGGTACCCAAGATCACCTTAACCCGTTCCCTTTCAACGAGTATGATACCTTGTCGAGCAAATGTTTCTCCGCGTTTAACGTGTAAGATGCCATCGGTTGATCTCACCACATGCCTAGTCTTCTTTAGATGACCTCGTCCCGTCTATTCATCTTTACAGTTTTTTTCGTGTCTGGAACTGCGGGCATCGTCTATGAAATCCTGTGGATGCGCCAGATCCAGATTCTATTTGGAAATACGGCACAATCTGCGGCTATCGTCCTTTTTGTGTTCTTTTTCGGCATGGCCTTAGGCAATGCTTGGGGGGGCAGGCTTTCAACACGCGTCCGTAGCCCCCTTGTCGCGTACGGCTGGGTGGAGTTTGGGATTGCGCTTACAGCGGCGCCTATCCTTTTGTTGACGCCGCTGTATCTTCGCGTGTCGCCGACACTTTTTTCTACATTTGAGCACATCCCCTGGGCCATCGACCTCGCAAAACTCCTGTTGGTTACCGGATTTATGTTGCCCTCCAGCGTATTACTCGGCTTGACGTTTCCACTTCTCGGAACCTTCCTCGTTCAGGATCGATCCTATCTCGGTCGTGACGCAGGACGACTGTACGGCTTGAATACTCTTGGCGCCGTCGTAGGTGTTGCTCTGAGCGGGTTTCTCTTACCCGTGCTACTCGGAAATACCCTGACCTACAGCTTAGCGCTTGTGACGAATTGTGCCCTAGGGGCTTCTGTGTTGATCTGGCAGAGAAGCATTGTGGGAGAAGACGTACCGTCTGCGAAGGATGATGTGTCGCCTAGTACGGCGTCAGATTCAGTTGCCACGAACTCTGATCGTCAGGTTCTGCCAATCCCTGTGTTGTTTGCTATTGCCTTCGGTTCCGGCTTTGGAACCATCGCTCTTCAAGTGTTATGGACGAGAATGTTCGCGCTTGTCTTTCAAAACTCGGTCTATAGCTTCTCCGCAATTGTTCTTATCTTCCTCGTCGGTCTCTCACTCGGCGCTTTGCTGATCTCAGCGATGCAGAGGTTTTTTCGGTTTGGTCTAAATCTTTTAGGCTTCAGTCTTGCCTTGACGTCGCTTTGTGTTCTGTTTAGCCCGGTCCTGTTTTTCCAGAGTACTGACCTGGCCCTCTTCGCGAGCGGTGACGGATGGCCGTGGTATGTGTTTCGAATGATCGGGTTGGTTGCGGGAATCATTCTTCTCCCGGTTCTGCTGGCTGGATTTACCCTTCCGCTGCTCTGGAGACAATATGAATGGTTTCAGCGCTCGGTGGGATCAACACTTGGTACGGTCAATCTCTGGAACCTCTTCGGTGCTCTCACCGGAGGTATCGCATGCGCGTACCTTCTCATTCCGTGGTTCGGACTATGGAGCGCCATTGTCTTCGTGGCCATGCTGTTTTTGCTGATGGCTCAGTCCGCGTTTTTCTATACGCGATCAGCCTCAATGCGGGGGGTTGGCATTGGGATAGGCCTCATGTGTCTGGTGGCATTGTTTCTGACAAATCCTTCCCAATATTCATCGCAGCATCTACGACCTGGGGAGTCATTGTTGTACCTTGATGAGGGCAAGGAGGCGGCAATCTCCGTCGTGGCTGACGTCAAAGGCGTTCGCTGGCTGAAAAGTAACAACACCTACCGGCTTGGTGCGACGACTATGATTCGCGGCGAAAAGCGTCTAGGCCATCTCCCTCTTCTGCTTCATCCGAGACCGCAGAATGTTGCCTTCATAGGGGTGGCGACCGGCGTGAGTATGAGTGCAGGCGTCGACCATGATCTTCACGAATTGCTGGGAATCGAGATTCTTCCCGGCGTCCTCAATGCGCTGCCGTACTTTGCTGATTACAACCGCAACCTGCTGTCGAATACAAACGTCACTGCAATCGTCGACGACGGTCGAACGTATCTCCGCAGCACAGATCGCATGTTCGATGTGATTGTCGCCGATCTGTTTATTCCTTGGCATGCCGGCAACGGGAGCCTGTATACGCGCGATCACTACGAGGCGAGCCGACAGCGGCTTACTTCACAGGGTGTATATTGCCAATGGCTTCCTCTCTACCAACTATCCGAACGAGAAGTCGGGATTATCTCCGCGACGTTTGCCGACGTGTTTCCTCATGTCTCAGTGTGGCGATCGGACTTTTCAGCCAACGCACCTATTCTTGGGCTCGTTGGCTCAAACCAGCCCATCGTGCTTGATGCTCCAGCGCTGCAATTGCGCCTCAATGATCTTCAAACCAAACTCGCCCCCAAAGATATGTTGTTTCGGGGTATTCCCGACTTGTCCCTGATGTATGTCGGGGATCTCGCTTCCAATCCGTCGTGGCTTGAGCAATTTCCGATTAACACAGATGACTGGCCGATCATCGAGTTTGAGGCCCCTATCAGTGAGAGCCATGGGATCATCTTCGATGGACTAGAGCTTGCAGATTTTTATGATGAGCTAGGAAAACAGGAGGGACTCGCTTTTCGGCTTCGTGTTCCCAATCGAGATGAACCGATATCAATCTCGCCGAAAGCCGGCAATCTGCTGTTCCGCGCCATCGCGTTGGGTGATGGAGGCGATGTTCGAGGGCAGATGTCTACTCTACAGGAAGCCACACGAGTGCTTCCCAGCAGCTCATATTTGAAAATGTCGAATTCAATTTTGCG
>JAJDBL010000334.1 GCA_029261375.1 Nitrospirales bacterium | reverse complement strand
TGGCATCGACGGCGTACGCCGTCAGAGAAGGAAAATCATCAAGGACTTTCTCGCCACCAAGACGGCGACGAAGATCACGAGCAACGGAGGAACTAGCGGTAGTTTCTTTGGTGAGCAAGGTGGGAGGGGGTGGTTTGCTTTAGGGGCTGTTCAAAACGCGTGTCCAGCAAGGCCGCAGCGAGTTGCGAGGGCGAATCGTACGTCCGTACGTTGAGCCCGACCAGCGAAGTGAGAACGCCGCTGGCGCGCGTTTTGGGCAGTCCCCTACATGAAGGACATGAACTTGGTCTTCGCTTCGTCCATCAACGCGGCGCTGATTTCAGTTTCACCCTTATCTTTGGCCATCCGCTCGATTTCTCGCTTGGCCATCGGACGAATAAAGTCAGGAAGCCGGTCGAGTCGTTCCTGTGCATCTGCTGACCAGGCGATATCGTTTCCACTGGTCTTTGCATCATCCATCACCTGGATCGTGACGGAGGAGAACTCATTCTTTCGTGCGTATTCTTCAATGTCACGTTTGACCATCGGGCGGATCATTGACGGAATACGCTCTATTCGGTCAGTGGCTTCTGCGCTCCAGGTCAGTGGCGGGCCGGATGTGTCGGATGCGGACGCTCCCGTGGTAATTCCCGCTGACGCCAGCATGTCGGAGAATGGACACGCTCCGCCTGTGGCGGCACCTTCTCCTTCTGCTGTCGATCCGTCCTGAGCTTTCAGCGTGTCTCGTGTTGTCTCAAATGGAGTTGCTGGTGCGGTTCGGCCACCGAGTTTTACGCCAAGCGAACTGACGAGCGACGTTTCACCGGCGTTGGTCACCATTGAAAACCTCGTCTCGCAGGTCGGACACCCGAAGGTGATGCCTAGCGTGTTCTCAGCCATCGCATCAACGTTCTCAAAGTTCATAAATCCTTCACATTTTAAACAGACGAATTTCATGGTTGAGTCCTCCGTGTCCTGCAGTGATTACAGTTGTTCTGCAAGGATTTTCTTGTAATCCAGTACTTCTCGAATACGCGTAGAAATTTCGGTATAGCGGGCAATCGTCGAATGGGTGGGATCGAGTAAGGGTTTTCCCTTATCAAACGAACGTATTAAATCCCGATCAAACGGTATCCGGCCAAGAAATGGGATATCCAGGGCATCACACATTTCATCAGCCTGGCTTTCGAAGAGTTCGCTCTCTACCCCACATTCAGGGCAGCGAAACTCGCTCATGTTTTCAATCAGACCAAGAATCTTGATATTGAGGCTTCGCGCATAGAGCACTGATTTTCGAACAACATCCATCGCCATTTCAGAAGGTGTCGTCACAATTACTGCGCCATCGAGGTCAGGAATAAAGCTCGAAATGACTGGTGGCTTATCTGCGGCAGCGCCTGGAGGAAGGTCGATCAACAGATAGTCAACCTCACCCCAAATAATATCCGCCAGAAATTCACGAATAACGGTCATTTCCAGCGTGCCAAGCCAGATTGGACTCAAGTCCATCGGCCGATTCCAGGTGACGGGAGAGAGGTCGCCAAGGAAAAAATCCATCGAGCCGACTTTGATTCCTAGCGGACCGACAGGAGGCCGCGCGCCTTCCGGCGTCATCGTCAGTTCTTGACCGCGGATTCCAAGCATGTGGGGAACACATGGACCGTTCAGATCAACATCGAGTATGGCGACCTGCTGATCCTGCCGAGCAATCGCAAGCGCAAGGTTCACGGTGGTCATGCTCTTCCCCACCCCGCCTTTTCCACTAAGGATGGCCACCTTCCGACGAATGCCGGTCATCCGTGATTGGAGCTGTTGGGTTTGCTCACCGATTTGCTCGGCGAGTTTTGCGCTGTCGTTGTGCTCGAGTTTGGAAAGAATCGATTTCAGGTCTTTCGTCGGGGCCATGGCGATGTTCTATCCAGATTGGAGTGAGAAAACTGGTTCGCGTGTGAGCCAAGCATTATCCAAGGGCCTGGCTAGGCTGTCAAACCTGTTGGCGGATGAGCGACTATGGATCCCGTTTTTCTCTGGGAGCCACCGCATGTTTCCCTGTACGAAGGGCGACGATGTGAAAATGAGGTTTACAGAGGTGTTTCGTTGGAAAGAAGGGCGAAGCCTCTGTGCTCTTGAAGGACGGTCCAGTTGGATACTGCTTCTGGAACTTCATCTCGCAGGTGGGTTTGGAGGATGATCATAGTCTTTCCTGGGGCTGCGAGGCGTTCGTTCCATTCCTTTGTATCTCTTGGCCCAAGGAAATGTACTTTTCGCTGAGCGTAAAATACTAACGATGGTCGCTTCCGGCCAACTTGAATCAAGTGGTCCTTATCTCCGAGTTTTAAACCTGCCAAGGTCGCTAAGTCTTGAGGCGGTGCGATGAAATACTGCTGGTATACCGGAAGCACGCCTTTCACCACCAAGAAGACGAAGATGACCATCATCCCGCTCGCCATCCATATGGCGAGATGTCGCTTAGTTTCAGATCCCATACACATACGAGTGGCGATGGTTCCGGTGAGAATGGTGATTCCCATCGTGAAAGGAACCCACCCAACGTCGACACTCACTGCCGCTGGAAACTCTTTGATAATCTGTTCCATAAACATGCTCAACACCTGTGGTACGGCAATGCACGCGATTCCAAGCAGTGCGCCGATTCCAACTAAAACATGAAGCGACACGCGCAATCCTATCGGCTTTTTATCTTCAACGACGCGTTTCCACCAGAGTGCAACGAGTATGGCTATTGGTGGGAATAACGGATAGATGTAATGCGGTAGGCGTGTGGCTGACAGTGTAAAAAATCCAAATAAGGCGACCACCCACAGGCTGAGGAACAATTCCAGGTGTTTGTCTGGCGCAATGGACAGGGGCCCGCGCCAGGCTTCTTTCCATCTCGCCATCGCGTGATACAACACGGCTGGCACAAAGGCACTCCATGGAAAGAATCCGACCAACAGGACTGGAAGATAAAACAGCAGCGATCCCCCATGTCCTTCCATCGGGTTCATAAATCGGCCGGTGGTATCTGCCTGCGCGGACGCCAGATAGGCGTCTCCGTGAATTTGGAACATCGCCACATACCACGGCGCCGCAACGACCGTGACAAGGACCGTCCCAAGGAGAGGGAATCCCTCACGCCAGAATCGGCGCCATTGGCGAGTGAGTGTGAGATAAGGAATAACGCCGGCCAGCGGAACGATGATTCCGAGCGGACCTTTGACCAACATGGCACACGCCATGGCGAGATAAAACAGTGCGAATAGCCACGGAGACTGTTTTGTTGGTTTGTGAAACGCGTGCCAGAAGCTGTAGCCAGCAAGTGTGGTGAAGAGGACCAGCTCAGGATCGGTCAGCACCAGACGATTCATCCCCAAGAATTCGAGGTTGAACAACAGCATGATTGAGGAGAGCCACGCGATGGGCGCTCCACACCATCTGAATACAAACAGATACTGTAGGAGGATAAGGCAGAGTCCGGAAACGGCGGAGGGAAATCGCGCGGCAAATTCATTGATGCCCCACAACGTGTACGATCCACTGATAAGCCAATAGGTAAAGGCAGGTTTCGCAAAACGGGGCTCGTAATTCAGCGTTGGCGAAATCCAGTTTCCCGTCTCCAGCATTTCCCTCGCCGCTTCTGCATTACTTCCCTCATCTCGATCCGTGAGACCTAAGCCGTTCATCTCCAAGCCACCCATCCATCCCCCATCGAACCCGAACAGCCAGGCTCCGAGCACGAGTAGGATCAATACGTGGCTTACCGATGATTCTGAAAACGAGATTGGTTGGGAACGATCAGGTTTCAAGGACGGGGAGTCTCCATGCGTGACGTGTTCGCGAGTTTGCGGGAGAGGATTTGAGTCTGTGAGAGAAGCTACTGATTCAACAACCTCCCATACTATGGGCACGGACTCTCATTGGTGAAAGGCATGAGGAAACAAAGAGCTATATCAACAACAATGAGTGCGTCAAAAACAATAGTGAGGAGTGCGGAAGATGAGGGTGGTGGACCCTGCCCATATGCCGACCTCGTGGAATTGGGCATCACGTACACCCAAAGACTATGGCACGACACAGTTCAACAGTCTATGAAGTAGCTAGAGGCGAGAATATGCCGTGCCTCTCCGAGCTTCTTGCGTGGACGACTGAATTTGGATTGAGGACTTACGCGATGAGCGAGAGTAGTTCAGGGGTGCTTTGAGGGGAGGATCCGATAAAGCGCTCGGCTTGTGCGCTCTGACGCGGATTGACGGAGGCTTCGTCGTCCTGTGAACGCTGATTGGCTTCGGCAGGACGGGCGTCTCTGGTTTTGCTCATTTGGGCAGAATTAGTCGTATCTGCCGGATCGCCCTGCCCTTTTGGCAATTGATCTTGGGCCTCCTCGGCACGTTGCTTATTGAGTTCAAGCTGTGCGGCCAGAGCTTGCTTGTCGGCGGATGCGGCGACCCCGCGATCTGCCGCCGATGGGTTGGCTGGGGCCAGCGCCGCACGTTTGACCTGGCGCATCTTCTGAATGGTGCCCTGAGGATCGCCAGGAACTGGGCTGAGATCAATGGAGACTGAGCCAGAGACCGCGAAGCTTCTTCCGTTCGGGCCCTTCGTGAATTGGAAGGTTGGCGCTCCTGCAAACTGGCCTCCCGCAGCAGCGTGTGCGGCCTCGTGCCGTCGAACCTCCGCGTCACGCTGGCTCAGATCGGCAATTACTGCTCGCTCTTCCTGGGATGGCGGGGAGGGCTGCCGCTTTGTGGGTGTAGTTTTATTGGCTTCCGCTAACGGGGGTTGTTCCCCGGCGCGGCGGGCGGCCGCGTCCTGTGGAGAACGCCGAGTTCCTTCAATAGCAGCGGAAGGAACAACATATGGGGAAATTGAGGAGATTGGGCTCATCGTTCGTTCGGATCGTCCACGTATCGTGTCCAACGTGGCCCATCATCCGTGATGAGCTGGTCTAGCTGGGGCGATGGTTAAGAACGTGTGTCGCGAATCCCTCCGTGAACACATTCACGCCTGTGTATGGGATGTATCGGTCATGTTCCCCATGAACTTTAGCTCTGAGGAAAAGAAATGTGGATATTACCGCTTAAAATTTTCGGTGAGAAAATTTTCGACGGCGACCCAATATCCGTCGTTGTCAGGAAATTGGGTCCACAGCGCCCGGGAACCGTGATTCCCTGGAGTCGGAGGAAGATAAGAGAATTTGTGTTTCGAGGGAATCGCGTCGTATATGTCAGACCAGCTCGGCTTTTCCGCACGGGCAGAGGTAATAAACGTCGGGATTGTAATATGCGTGGCTGAGTCCTGAATCCAGGTCTTAGTATGTGTCTTGAAATACTCGCCGGGTGCGAATGCCATGACCCCATCGACGAGATCCGGCCAATCCCCGGCAATTTTGAGCGCGAGGGATGCTGAATACGAGCTTCCCCACAGGATGACGGTGCCGGTGGAAAGCTGTTTCTTCACCAACTCGATCGCGCGTAGCATGTCGGGAAGCGAGTCTTCGTAGGAGGTCTTTTTGTTTTGGCTCATCGCGCGCGATGCCGTATGGTTTCTGACGCCGTTGACTTTATCTCCGGAACGCAGGTCAACCGCCAAACAGTTAAAACCTAGCTTGTTGAGTTTGGGCGCAATTTCCGCATATTCCCCGCGGCTCCACCCTGCCTGATGATACAGAATGATAAATGGAGCGTCCTTGTCATTCTTTTCGATGTAGAGGTCGGCGGTGACCATGAGTCCATCCTCGGAGGGAAAGCGTATCGTATCCTTGATAGCCGTAGAGGCGTACACCGAAGGAATACCCGTGAGGAGTAGAAGGCAGGTGAGAGATAGGAGTATTTTCTGCATCGTGCTCCCCTGATTCTGTGTGGTGATCGCTGGTTGGGAAAAGTCATGGTGAATAGATAGCTGATTGTTCACGCAATATTCTTACATGCAGCCCCGTTCTAAGCAATTGACAGATGGATGTTCGTTGCTTGTTCAGGATACCCTGCTGAGCTATCCTAACTCAGTTGTCATGTCCGATGAACAGCCTACCCTACGCCAACAAATCATGCAGCGGATCACGGGGACACTCTGTTCGGCTCGCGAGCTGTCTGTGGAACTCAAAATTCCACAGATGCAGGTCGATGGCCACTTGCCGCACATTCTCAGATCTGTGTCACGTGATCAGTCACGACGTTTCGTCATGGAGCCGTCTGGGTGCCATGAGTGCGGCTATGAGTTTCTCTCGCGTACGCGACTGACCAAGCCCAGTCGTTGCCCACAATGCCGCGGGAAAAAGATTTCCGCGCCTCGGTATGGAATTGAATGTCATGAGCTGACGAGGAAGTTATGAAACGTTTGGACAATAAAATTGCAATTGTCACCGGAAGTAGTAGTGGCATTGGGAAGGCCATTGCACTGCGTTTTGCTGAAGAGGGGGCGACGGTTGTCGTCTCGGCACGACGACTTGAAATGTGCGAGCAGGTGGCGGCAAGGATACGCGAACGTGGTGGCCAAGCGGTCGTGATTCAAACCGATGTAACAGATGAAGCCCAAGTAACTGGTCTGATATCAGGGACGATGCAGCAATTCGGAAGGATCGATATCCTCGTCAACAATGCGGGCCTGATCTTGGGTGACCATATCGAAAATACCTCAACCGAAACGTTCGATCATGTCATGAACATTAATCTCAGAGGGATGTTTTTCTGTTGTCGTGAAGGCTTTCGCGTGATGAAAGCGGGTGGTGGAGGAAACATTATTAACATGTCGAGCGTTGCGGGCGTGGAATCGTGGTCTGGTACGGGAACGTATAGTGCCTCGAAATTTGGCATCCTTGGCCTCACACAAGCATTGGCTGACGAAGGGCGTCCGCACAAAATTCGAGTGACGGCGATCTGTCCCGGACGGGTGGCCGATGAAATGGTGGATGCGTCTCGGGAAGACATTGAGAAAAGCGGCCTGATCGATCCGTTTGATATTGCCGAAACGGCGGTGTATCTGTCGACCCTTGGACCGAACGCGATTGTGCATCGCGTGATCGTCGATCGGATGTGGGCAGATTGGGGACGAGGAATGACAGATTGAAAATCGCAACGTTTAACGTCAACTCTGTCCGGAAACGGCTTCCCATCGTGCTTGAATGGCTGAAGAGCAATAAACCAGATGTGCTCTGTCTCCAAGAGACGAAAGTGCAAGATTCCGAGTTTCCGCTGTCCGAGTTTGATGGGTCTGGATACCACGTCACCTTTCGTGGGATGAAGTCATACAACGGAGTCGCAGTACTGAGTTTAGTCGCACCGAAAAAGGTCGCGTTTGGATTCGACGATGGAGGAGAGCCTGACGAAGCTCGCCTGATCAGGGTAACGATTGATGGAATCACTATCGTCAACACGTATATCCCCCAAGGCGCGAGTCTCGATTCGCCAAAGTATCCTTACAAGCTAGAGTGGTACCGGCGACTACGTGCCTACTTCGCCAAACACCTCTCCACAAAGAAACCAGCGATTTGGTGTGGCGACATGAACGTCGCGCCAGAGCCCATCGACGTCGACAACGCGAAGGCAAAAAAGAAGCACGTCTGCTTTCACGAAGACGTGCGTCGTGAATATCATGAGACCCTAGCCTGGGGTTTTACCGATGTGTTTCGCATGCTTTACCCCGACAAACTGCAATACACCTTCTGGGATTATCGTCAGCCAAATACCCTCATCGAAAACCGAGGCTGGCGTGTCGACCATATTTTGGCAACGGCGCCTCTAGCGAAGAAATGCACCAACGCAGAAGTCGATGTGAAACCCCGGAATGTGGAAAATCCTTCAGACCACACGGTCATGTGGGCTAAGTTCTCCTCTTAAGTCTGTTCTTTAAAGTCCCCCTTTGAGGGGGATTTCCTAATCAAGTGTTTGCCAAATACCCTACTGCGTGCGGCAGGCGTTACGTATTTCAGGTAACCTTCCCAACAAGCCGTGGATGACCGCAAAACCAATGACCTGATGGTTTTGGCCAGGGTCGTTGCCGTCTTCGGACAGGCAGCGACATTCCTTGTCACATGGCCATTGTGGACGCAACGCGATTTTCCGCCGGAACTCCCCATCATCGCAATCGATCTTCCGTGGGCAACCGTCATGCTCGCGTCGCTCGTCGTCGTTCTTACTTCGCCAAGACTTGGCGTACCGATACACCTTCTTGTTTATGCGCTGAGCGTCATCGACGATCAGATACGCCTGCAGCCGTATTTCGTCACCATGGCCGTGATCATGATCGGCGCCCTACCGTATACAGGCACTCGGATGTTCACGCGCGCGTACCTTCTGGGTGTGTGGGGTTTTTCCGGCCTCCACAAACTCATTGCGTTTCGTGGGTATATGAATGAGGAAGCCATGCCCCATGTTCTCTCTGCCATGCCTTGGATGCCGTGGAAAGCTGCGTTTGTTCTTAGCGCGAGTGTTCCGCTGATGGAAATCGCGATTGCAGTTCTCTTGTTCAACCCGCGGATGCGACGCCTGGGAGTTGGATGCGCAATCTTGCTGCACGCAGTGATCATCGTCACATTGGTTCTCAACGACTACAACCATTCAGTGTGGCCATGGAACGTTGTGTTAGCTGTCGCCGGGTTCTGTTTCTTCTACCATTGGACAAAAACGTTTCAAGGCAGCATTCGACCAATCAATAGACTCGTACAAGCGGGAGTAGTCGCAGCCCTG
>JAJDBL010000333.1 GCA_029261375.1 Nitrospirales bacterium | reverse complement strand
CCGTTCAACTCCTGGGCGGGAACATTCTCACGACCTCCTAAACAGATACCGAACAATGGACACCTCTATTCCTATACTCTGTTTTGTCGGACGCTCAAACAGCGGGAAGACTACTGTGATCGAACGCCTCATTCAAACCCTCACACAATCAGGATACCGGATCGCGGCGATTAAGCATGCGGGACATGGATTCGACCTCGATACTGAAGGCAAAGACAGTTGGCGACACAAACGCGCCGGCGCGAGCACCGTGATCGTAAAATCTAAGACAGGTGTCGCACTATTTACAGATACCGATGAGTCGACGCCTTTGCAGGCGCTCCGAGAACAATATGTACGTAATGTTGATCTCATCCTTGCTGAAGGATGGAAAAGCGAAGATTATCCGAAGATCGTCGTTGTGCGCGACCACTGGGGCGAGATCGAGGTGACCGGCGGCGGCCTCCTCGCTGTGATCTCACGACAACCCGTTGATGTGACAGTTCCCATCATCGACCCCGACGACATCGAGACACTTGCGTCCCTCGTTCGCGACGCATTCCCGATTCCAACGACAAACTCCCCCACCCTCTGACATCGACGGCTATTCAGATCGTTCAGTATGGGCATCGCCTAGCCACAAGCAACATATGTGCAGGTCAGGGATAGCGTCTCGTCAACTCAGATGTCTCATTTCATCACGACACCAACCGTACTCATGACCAGAGCAACCTCGTGAGCGATGTCTTCGTAGAAGTCCGCAAGCTGACGAAGCAGTTTGCTGGGCTGACTGTAGTAGATCACATCTCGTTTGACATCTACCAGGGAGAGATCCTTGGCCTGCTTGGGCCAAACGGCGCAGGAAAAACCACAACCATTCATATGCTGTTAGATCTGATCACGCCGACATCTGGAGAGATTCGTATTGGTGGTCGTAATTTCCAGCAGCATCGAGAAGAAATTCTTCGGGAAACAAATTTCGCATCAAGCCATATCGCGATGCCGTTTTCACTGACTGTTGAGGAAAACCTCCAGATTTTTGCACGCCTCTACGAAGTTCCCGATCGCGATAAACGCATTGACCAAGTCATTACTGAACTTGATATGGCCTCGCTTCGATCCAAATTGGCTCGAACCCTATCCTCGGGACAGATGACACGGTTGTCGCTTGCGAAGGCCTTTCTCACACAGCCACGACTATTGCTTCTCGACGAGCCAACCGCAAGTCTCGACCCTGATATTGCAGACAAGACGCGGACACTGGTGCATGAGTACCAACGTCGATTTGGATGCACCGTGCTGTACACCTCACACAATATGAAAGAGATGGAGCAAATGTCGGATCGCATCATCTTCCTCCAGCGAGGAAAGATCGTCGCAAGCGGCACGGCAGAAGACATCAAAACGCAGTTTGGGCACAGGGATCTCGAAGACGTCTTTCTCGCCGTCGCCAGAAATCAATGAGCCGGTGGCAATGAATCGTCACCGCATACACGGGTTGCTTCTTCGCCATCTCTTTCTCTACAAGCGCAGCCTCCCGCGCCTCATGGAGATTTTCTACTGGCCTCTGCTCGATCTAGTGGTGTGGGGTTTCATTACGGTCTACCTCGATCAGTTTAAAAGCGGGCTTCCCAGTGTCGTAGCCTTCTTCATCGGCGCGTTGATTCTCTGGGACATCCTCTTCCGAGCCCAACAAGGAATCACTATTTCGTTTCTAGAAGAAATCTGGTCACGAAACCTCATGAACCTCTTCGCCAGCCCGGTGAAACCTAGTGAATTCCTGGCGGCAACGATGATTCTCAGTCTGGCGAAGGTAAGTGCAGTCCTCCTTGTATCCATCGTCGTCGCGTGGTGGTTCTACTCGTTTAACCTGTTCGTCTTAGGGCTGTCGCTGATCCCATTCATTCTCAACCTGATCATCATGGGATGGGTCATCGGAATCCTAACTACGGCGATTATCATGCGCTATGGCCAAGAGGCCGAGGTGCTTGCATGGGGGATGGTCTTTATCTTTCAGCCTGTGTCGTGTGTATTCTATCCCGTGTCGGTACTTCCTGTTTTCCTCCAAATCATCGCTCAGGGCATTCCCGCAGCACACGTCTTCGAAGGCATGCGAGCGGTGATTTCAACCAGCGGCTTTCCACTCTCTGAACTCATCTGGGCAACCGGACTCAATGCCCTCTATCTTATCGCAGCGATTATGTGGTTTCATTACACATACGATGTCGTTAAGGAAAAAGGCATTCTCGTCCGTACAGGAGAATAACGCGCCCCTGGCCGGATGTTCAGAAACGCCGCCAACGTTTGTCCCATCGATGCAAAGAGAAGAACCTTTGAATTCCTCATTCGCCTCTAGAACAACCGCCATGGCTTTGCTAAGTGCACACACGTTGAAATTCCGTTTTCTCATTGTGGTAGGTACCATCTTGTGGATCGGAGCCACATCTCCTACACATGCGTTCGTGCTACTCCCGCCAGCTCCAGGTCAGGGCCTTCCACTTAGCATTGAACTTCCAGTCGAACCCTTTGAATCGTTAGGGCGCGGAACGGTAAGTTTCAACTCACTTGCCGAGGACGCCGCAGCGTCGTGGAACAGCGTCGGCGTCGGCTTACTCCCGGACCACGAGTTCTTTACAAGAACGGAACCCGCGCCGCGTGATCCATGTACAGGCATCGACGGGATCAACACCGTCATTTTTTCCTCAACAAGCTGCGGAGTTGAATGGGGGGATGTCCTTGGGATCACGATCCGAAGATGGTTTGAAGGCAGTAGCGTATTCGAAGCAGATGTTTTGTTTAACGATACCGTCCAATGGGATGCGTATTCAGGGCCAATACAGGTACTCCCAGGCCGTGGCCAAGTTGAAGACTTTACGCGAACTGCGCTCCACGAGTTCGGCCACGCACTTGGCCTAGACCACCCTGATGGCCAACCAGGAGCCTCGATAATGACCAGCAACACCACCAATGTCGATAGCGTTCAACCCGATGACCAGGCTGGATCCCATGCGATTAAGTATGTTCCAGCAGCACTGGACTTCAGCCTCGCATTCATACCAAACCATCAAATCATTGCTCCAGGCAGTACCGCAGAATTTGTGCTTACAGCAATAACACTTCCGTCAGACACCACGACCATCAATGTGTTCTCCCTGACAGGAATATGCCCCGATGAGTCCAGCTGCTCATTTGATTCCCTCTCGCTCACCGAAAACGCTCCAATCACATACACAATAGAGACGACAGCGAATACACCGACCGGGGAATACCCACAACTCATCATTGGAACAGCCAGCACAGTCACGCGTCTTGTGCCGGCAACCCTCATCGTAGGAACTGAAGATGCGGATTTCGCACGAGTAGTTGTTTTGGTGGAAGACAACCATGGCGCTCCCCTCCCACAAGTGAAAGTCAGAGTGAAGCACCAAGTCACGAAGGAGAAGGAAAAGGGAAGCACAGACGCAAACGGTGAGTACATATCGCCACTTCTCGAACCCGCAGAATATAAAGTTATTTGCAAGCTCGCTGACTTCGTCAAAGACAAGGAAGTCATCATGCTCGCTGGAGGCGAAGACCAAACCGTGACGTGCGTGATGGAGCCTGCAGAAACTTTAAAAGGTTAAACTAGGAAGGAGTTGGTGGAGCTGAGGGGGGTCGAACCCCTGACCTCGAGACTGCCAGTCTCGCGCGCTCCCAACTGCGCCACAGCCCCACGTGAGTCGATGATATCGAGCCCCTGTTCTTACGTCAAGCGATCACGAATTGTGATTTAGTCGAGGATGAACTAATTATAAAATCCCCCTCGCCCCCTTTTTCAAAAGGGGGGACATGAACTGCCCCGCTGTCGCAAAGCGATGAGGAACTATATGACGACGCTACTATTGAGGCGAGAGTGAAACTAGCGGTTTGATCTGTTGGAACCGCTTCGGTCCGATCCCTTTTACTTTGGTA
>JAJDBL010000332.1 GCA_029261375.1 Nitrospirales bacterium | reverse complement strand
CCCTCAATTGCAACCGTTCCCGGAGCCGGCGACCCACAACTCAGCACTCCAAGCGTTCCTCGCGCGGACGTATGGGTATTTGACGCGCTCAACCTCGGAGACACCCTCGGAGGAACCCCGCTGAAGATCATCGAGCTCTTCGGTGATACACCACGTGCGCTCGCAGTCACCCCTGATGGCAGCACGGTCTATGCAGCCATCTTTCACTCTGGGAACCAAACGACAACGGTGACTGAAACTGCGGTATGCGATACAAGCGATGCCAATATTGCCAACAACATCGTTGAAGGCCCCTGTACGATATCGGGAGTCACCATGCCCGGAGGCATGCCGCTCCCTCATCGCAATGTTGATGGAGACCGGCGACCGGAGGCAGGGCTCGTCGTTAAATTCGACGACACCACCAATGCATGGCTGGATGAACTCAATCGTAGTTGGAATAACGCGATTCGTTTCAACCTTCCGGATCTCGATGTCTTTGCCATCAACGCAACAACACTTGAGGAGACAGCCACGTTCGCCCACGTCGGCACCGTACTTTACAACATGGTGGTCAATCCGGTGAATCAGAAGGTGTACGTTTCAATGAGCGACGCACACAACGACGTTCGCTTCGAGGGGAATGGAACATTTGTGAACGAAACTGGAGTAAAACCAGAGGGCGAGTCGGCAACAGTCCAAGGGCACCTACACGAAATGGGTATCACGGTGCTTGACGGAACCCAGGTGCTTCCGCGCCACGTCAACAAACACATCAACTATGATCTTCATCCCGCCCCGCCGGACGTCAAGCAACATAGCCTATCGATTCCCTTAGATATGGCGATTTCAGGAGATGGCGCGACACTATACGTCGCAGCCTTTGGCTCAAACAGAATCGGAGTGTTTGATACCGCGGCGCTGGAAGCCGATACCTTTGACCCGACAACCGCGAGTGCGAATTATATCGAGGTTAGCGGGGGCGGCCCGAGTGGCCTTGCGCTGGATGAAACACGCCAGCGCATGTATGTCCTCACACGATTCGACAATTCGATTTCCGTGATCGACCTACCAACTCGGAAGGAAACGTCACACATCAAGATGTTCACTCCTGAGCCCGCCAACGTGATCGAAGGGCGCCGTTTCCTGTATGACGCGACTATATCCTCGAGCAATGGCGAGTCCGCCTGCGCTAGTTGTCATGTATTCGGAGACTTCGACAGTCTGACCTGGGATCTCGGGGATCCCGACGGAAGTGTGGTGGCCAGTCTCAATGAGGTCAAACGGCGAGGGCCTGCGGAGCAGTTCCCCAATATCAACGGGACAGGAAACGTACCGGACATCCATCCGATGAAGGGACCAATGGCCACTCAAACCATGCGAGGCATGGCAAACAATGGATCGATGCACTGGCGAGGTGACCGGACCGGAGGCAATGATCCAGGGGGGAGCGTGTTCGACGAGTTCGCGGCATTCAACAAGTTTATCGTCGCGTTTGAAGGACTTCAGGGAAACGATCCGGCGACCCCATTTCGTGGCGACGACATGGAAACCTTCGCCAATTTCATTCTAGACGTCGTCCTGCCTCCGAATCCAGTACGACCGTTGAACAATACCTTAACGGCATCACAACAAGCCGGACAAGATTTCTACATTAAACCAACGAATCCGGGGTTCTCATGCAGAGAATGTCATAGCCTTGATCCGCCCTTCGGTGAATTTGGCACCGACGGGACCAATGGGTTCAAAGATGGACCCCAGATCATAAAGCTCCCTCACCTGAGAAACATGTATCAGAAGGTGGGAATGTTTGGCATGCCGAGGACCCCGTTTTTCGATACCTCCGACGCTGCACATCAAGGGGATCAGGTTCGAGGATCAGGATTCTTCCATGACGGAAGCCTCGATACCCTTGTCCGACTCAACGAGGCAGCGGTATTCGAAGACAGACGCCGTGCCCCCTTCAACACCGATCAAGAACGAAGAGAAGTTGAGGAATTTCTACTGGCATTTGACACTGACCTAGCACCCATCGTTGGACAACAGATAACCCTGACATCAACAAATGCAGCAGCCGTTGGCCCCCGCATTGACCTGATGATCGACCGTGCACAGACTGACTTTCTCCTTTTGAATCAACCAGAGGCCACTGAATGTGACCTCATCGTCAAAGGGACCATCGACGGGGCGCTACACGGCTGGTTTATGGACAACACCACAGGTCTCTTCACCAGTGATCACGCCGAGGACGCTCCGATAACAGATTCCACACTACGGGCACTCTCCGCACGAGAAGGGCAGGAACTGACGTATACCTGTACTCCCCCAGCGTCGGGACGACGAATGGGGATCGATCGAGACGACGATGGAACGGTCGATAGCAACGATCAGGCAGATCTCACAGCAACCTTTGGATTGACGACAGCGAAAACGAAATCAACGGGTGATAAATTGGTGACTGAGTTTGCGATACAGAACCTTGGGACTGAGACGGCCACGGGGCCGTTCACTGTATCCCTATTCTTGTCAGACGATGGGACACTCGATGCTCAAGACGAATTTCTTGAAACCCTGACTCTCAACCGAGTGAAAGAAGGCAAAGAAAAAGCACGAATATTCAAGCGCAAACGCCTCACGTCCCTTGATGGGAGATTTATGCTTATCGTGATTGATACGGAAGGGGTGGTTCAAGACAGGAATCGAGCGAATAACGTAGTGGCTCAGGAAATTTCCGGATAACCTCCGCAATCTCTTTAAAACTTCGTGTCCATCATTTTTAGTAAGGCCTTCCACTCACCATCCGTTACTGACATGACCGACAGCCTTGATTGCCGCACCAATGCGAGATCTGACAGGGCGGGTGTGGCCTTGATCTCCTTTAGCGATACCGGTTTGTTCACAGGCTTGACGGGCTGGAAATCTACCATCCCAAAACGGCCCGTCGGATCGCTGGGATCAGGATAGTATTCCTTGACCACCTTCACGATTCCCACAATCTCCAACCCTTCATTCGAATGATAGAAAAACGCGTG
>JAJDBL010000331.1 GCA_029261375.1 Nitrospirales bacterium | reverse complement strand
CTTCATCCAGGTCTATTTCAATTCTGGACTGTCCTACATTCTGAATAGGACATGTGGTGTGGCGCACCGCGTTGCCGCGCCTTCAGCATTGATTGGAGCCAGCAACTTCTTTGAATTAGCCGTCGCAACGGCCATCGTGTTATTTGGGTTCGATTCAGGGGCTGCCCTTGCCACAGTAGTTGGTGTCTTGGTGGAAGTGCCCGTGATGTTGTCAGTGGTGGAAATCGTGAATCGAACAAAGCCGTGGTATGAACGGGGAGTTCATGTGCTGATTCCATCCTAGACGACGCAGACCTTTCTGGAGTAATGAGGATTAGCCAAGTCGCCTGAGAATCAGACCTCTCTGAACGAGTAAACGCGCGGGAGACGAGTGAGATGCCGACATATGATGAGCACGTAATATGGAAATCGTATCCCTCCTGGCGTCAGTTCGCCTGGCTCTATTTGATGAGCCTGCTGGCCGTGCTTCGAGGGGCTGTTTTGGTGGCCTTCGACGTCCCGGGATCGGAGACCTGGATCGGCGGAGCGCTTGCCCTAATGGCGTGCGCTCCTCTCCTCCGCCGATGGATGTATTATGTGCTTACGTCTCGACGTGTGGTGCTCAGAAACGGTTACACCGGGCGAGATATTCGAGGCCTCGAATTTGAACAGATCCGAGCAATGAGCATCAGCCAGGGACCAATTGCGAAGATGTTAGGGATCGGGACCGTTGTCATTCAAGCTGCTGATGGAGAACGCCTGGTTTCGTTTCGGGGAATCAAGGACGCTGATGCAGTTAAAGCACGAATTCAGGCCATGCGGCCAGTGGATCCCGCTGCAAGTTGAGTCCAAAACAAGGCCCAAGCGCAACTGCCTCTCTACCGCTGTTTTTTTCCAGTGAGTGTGGCCCTCGCGACGATCGCTATTCCGTGCCTCCGTATTTTTTGAGGAGTGCCGTGATTGCCTTGTAACCGTTCTGGGTGGCCACCGCAAGCGGGGTTAGCCCATTCCCCGCTCGTGCGTTCACTTTGGTTTTTTCTCAATAAGCAGGAGCCTCACAATAAGCGTATGCCTGTGCTCAGCGGGAAGATAGAACGGGGTGCGGAGGTAGAGATCTCCAACGTATGACCGTCATATTGACTCGATGGGCGAACGCTTCGCCGATCCAGACCTAGGAATGGCGTCAGTTTTCATTGTCGTCATAGAAATCCACAATCTGACCTGGGCATATCGTCAGCGAAGGGCTTAGATTCTACGCGTGCGAAGTGCTTGCCCGGCAGTAGTGTTGTCCGCCCACGCGATGGACCTCCCTCCGGTGTGCCGCCCGGCATGCCTAGCCAATATGAGTCTGACCACGTTGAGGTGCCACATTTGAGAGGTGACTCAGGAACACAGGCATACCATAAGTTGTGATATACATCACACCGGAAAGAGGGCATAATTCTGGTCCCATCTTTCCAAATCTCCACCAAGATGCCGATGGGTGAGGCGATGGGAGCAGCGGCAGCCTCCCACAGTTTCCGGTATCTCAATACCTGCCAGAAGGAGGTTTCAGTCATGCTGAAACACCTACCAGAGAAGCACAATCCCGTTGAAGAGATTGCGGACTACCTTGTTGGCGAGTTTCCCCATCAAGTCCTGGCGATTCACTGGAAGGTTAACTCTCCCATCTTCATTGTTCATCACACAATGGGGGTTCGTCATGATGTTGTTGTTACCCCCGGGTTTCTACGACACAACGCTCGGTGCGTGGACGAGATTGAGAAACTCTGCTTGAGCAAGCTCATGCGTGAGAACCAGAACCAAGCCATTCAGCTTCTGGTGAGTCGTGAGGGGGTACACATCGCGCCACGTGCGCCTATGGGCGCGGTATGAACAGTGATGCACGGAACACCGTAATTGTGCGGCGGAGCTGACCCGACGCCAGATGGTTGAACTCATGTCCAAAAACAGATCGCAGGAAGCGCAGTTTACCGTCAGCAGAGAACATCTCCAGTTTGCCGGAGTATGAAATACACCGCCATCCAGATTGATGCCATTGCCGCTTACTTGCTTGCCGAGTTTCCCGAGCAAGTGCTCGCCATTCTTGAACAGGGAAATCCTTCGACAACCATTGTGATACGCCACACGGGAGGGGAGCGTCATGATGTGGTTATGAACCAGGAATTTCCCCCTTCCGCTGAGGCGTGTACAGAGGTCTGTCAGGAGCTCAATCTTGCTGGTGTGATGCGGGAGCACAAGGACGAGAGAGTACGAGTGCTAGTGAAAGAAGAGGGGATTACGGTAGAACCATTGACCCGATTGAAGACGATCAGGAGGCGTAGTTGATGCGGAGGTGGGCAGATGATAGCCACAGTAGCCCTAACGGGAAGATGTATCACATGAGTATCTTTGACGAAAATAAGACTGACCAAATACAGGCCGTTTGGTGTACGGACACAAGATTGCTGGTCAATCTCGTGGATGGACGACAAATTTCTGTGCCGCTCTGGAAGTTTCCCTGGTTGAGTGAGGCTACCCCCTCCCAACGAGCAAAGGTTGAGATTGGGCACTTTGGTATCCATTGGCCTGAGCTTAACAAAAATATTCCACTCGACGGAGTGGTTCCTGTCGAAACGCCTGCGTAACACACTCCCTATTGCTCCTGAACAGCAAGGGTGGGGCCTCTAAAATTGCAGACGCAGTGAAGACCCCGGCCATGACAGTCGTGAGATTCCGTCTTGGCAACATCTCGAAGTAAGGATGGGTGCCTTGGACCAGGCTGGGACATCTTAGAGTCGGTTTAGATCACGATCCTCTCAACCTCGTCCAGCGTTATCCATCACTCGTACGATCATAAAGTGTCGTCGTCCGTGGTGATGCATGCCCGGCGATCGCGATAGTTCCCCCATTCTCCTGATAGAGATTTCTGTTCTGCGGGGCACGGTGATACGAGCCAGTGACGATATATGTCCCAGGCCTCGAAATCTGGTTCTTTGTAGGAATCTACACAGCCTTCGTAGTCTGGGTCTTTTCTATCTCGTATTCCGAGGCGACGCGCTGCTCCACTGAGAACCTAAGACGCCTCATGAACGTGTAATGCCCCTCATTTGGGAAGTAGTCTGGAACTGCGTCCTGTGGATTGACTGAACATTTCATTCGAATGACGATCACCGCAAACGAGTAAGTCGTACAGCCGGTTGAACCCGGCCCAATTCAACAGTGGTCGTATCGCGCAACGACCATCACCGTTGATGATCTTGCTTTCTAGTGTTTGCTGCCAGCGAGTATCCTTACTTCACGATATGAGTCTGAATGCTGATGCCCATCCGTTCCATGTCGCCAAAGAATCGGTCTGGATCTACGACATGCCCCATCATCCAGAGGCCCGGTCTCCTTATCGAACCATCAGCATACTGCTTCAGAGTCGCGATCACTGGGATGACCGTAAAGTCGTAAGCACTGTGGTGCTCGGACCGTATGACGATCTCCTGGCGCTTCCCGCCCTTGTCGCCTTTGGCGTGAAGCAATAAAACTACCCCTTCGTTGGCGCGCGAGAGATGGTTAATTCCCCAGACAAGGGCCTTCGCCCAGAAATGATGGAGCCAGCCCCTGCGAACCGTCTGCGATAGCATGATGAGCGGGAACACCATGTAGTCAACAAACCAGTTGAATCCCGCCGCATACACGCCGACATCCTTCATGTGGTACATCTCCGGGAGGTGTCTGATCTCAACCATCTCCAGGGGGACGCAGCTCTTGACACCGAACGTCGGACCGAAATCAATCGCCACCGCATCTTTGTATGTTCCGCGCCTCCATTGACCTCCGCTGAAGACGTCGGCCTTGTAGTCGGCCAAAGAATCCACGATCTCGTAAACTGACTCCGGGTTCTCGATGCGCGCGTTCATCACGAAAGCGATGAGGGCACTGTCGTAGTTGTCGAAATAGGTGGCCCCTTTCCGGACAAATGCAGCCGGCAATCCGGGATGGAATCCAGCCTGTGTAATGAAACACTGCCCGGTCTCGGTAATTCGTTCTTTCAACGATTCGAGAACCGAGTAGGCATCCTGCAGGTAGTAGATGTCCAGGTAATCGATGTGTGCTTCAAGCGCCGCTTCTGCAATTGTCTTCGCAAACTGTGTCGTGGTCGCTGTCACCAGAACAAAATCGATGCTCCGAAACGCCTCGCGAAGGCTGCTCCGGTCTGACGCGTCGACGTGCCGAACGGAAATTCGATTCGGCGAGAAGTCCATCTTCAACCTCGCTGCCCATTCTTCTGCTCTTGGCCGATTTCGGCCAGCAATGATCACATCGAAGCTGGTTTCCTTCAGAAGGTATCGACAGAACACTTTCCCCGTTCCGCCGTATCCGCCCAACACGAGTATTCTCATTACTGCCTCTCTACAGCGTGACTGGCCCTCCCTCGGTATCAGCTAACGCCCCGCATCAGCGGCAAAGTGAACGCGCAGCGGGTACTTTGTCCGCTACGTATTTCGTTCGGACGTAACCTGGGTATGGCCGACTTGTTTAGAAGATGTTGCCTGACTTGACTGGAATTGTTGAACCAGCTTTTTTATCGGTTCAATGCTGGATTTGTCCATGAAGTCGAATCCCTCCAGTTCATGTTTTTTGGCTTCAGGGTTATCGTTTTTCCATGCACCGATTTTCAAAATCAGCCTGACCCACCAACTGACTTCCTTTAGGTTGAGCCTGCCGCGCAACGCAACGTGTTCCAATTTTAACGTTAAGTCTTCCGGTAGGCTGTCAGCAATCCACGCATCAAGTTTCGGCCCGGGCGGCGCACCAGAAACGGTGAACAGGATTACCGGTTTGTTCTCTATGCCGGCCAAATTCCCTTTTACCCATTTGCGGATTGTCAGTTTGTAAATTATCACTGAGCTACCAAGGATCAAAAAGTCGTAGTTAGATGGGTCAGCATTTGCATCGTTCACATCAAACACAGGCAAACCGGTCGCTTCAACAAACCAACAGGCAAATTGAGCGGTGCAGCCGTAATATCCTGAGAAAAAAATTGCACCAGTCATTTTGAATCCTCTAGTGTCGTACAACAATGATTAGATTGATCCGCACAATCCATGGAGTATTGCATCCATGGCCACAGAACACGCCGGTGATCCAGAGAGTACAACTTCTGTAAATTTTTCAGTTTCAATCGCTTGCGTCATCTGGACCGGGCTTCGGTTTAGGAGATGGGTATAGATCGTCATCTTCATGTCACGATGGCCAAGTTGATGAGGTGATTGGGCTGTACATGATGTCCGGAGAATGGTGGACGCAGGAAATTGCCCAGGCGTACTCTCATCGTCTCTGACAAATGTACATGTGGACGCTTC
>JAJDBL010000330.1 GCA_029261375.1 Nitrospirales bacterium | reverse complement strand
ATGCATGATCTCGCTAGTTTTGTTGAATACATCCATACCGCGACGCTCTTGCATGATGATGTGGTCGATGATGCGGAGTTTCGGCGCGGTAAGGAGGCGGCCCATCGACTCTGGGGGAACCAGGCAAGCATTCTTGTCGGTGATTACCTTTATGCCAAAGCTGTGCGCTCGATCGTGGATTTTCGCATTCATGAACTCAATTCGGTGATCGCGGAATCCGTCCGACGTATGACTGAGGGCGAGGTCATGCAAATCTCGCTGAATCGGTGTGAGAGCGTGTTGTCTGAAACGGAATATATTCAAATGGTTGAGCGAAAGACGGGCGCGCTTATCGCTGCGGCATGTCAGATGGGGTCCATCCTCGGGGATGCCGATGCATCGGACCAGCAGGCGCTGTTTCAGTTTGGTCTTTGGTTGGGTACGGCCTATCAGATTGCTGACGACATGCTTGACTACGTTGGTGACGGGGAGCGCTTAGGTAAGACGCTTGGTGCTGATCTGCGTCAGGGAAAAATCACTCTTCCTCTCTTGCACCTTTTGCAGCACGTCGACGATACACGACGAGCTGACGTGCAGACGTTGCTCGAACAATCACATCTCGATCAGGGTGATGTTGAGCGGATCGTTGGCCTGATGCGTGAATATGGATCGATCCAATACTCGATGGCCCTCGCGAGTGAGTATGTAGGAAAAGCTAAAGCGACACTTCGCGGGTTTGGCGAGTCGACGGAAAAACAAGCCTTATGTATCGCTGCAGACTATATGACCGCGCGTGATCACTAACGCGATCTAAATACGTTCTCCCTCATTCCACATTTCATCTCCGTTATGACTTCTTGCGTTGCTTGCGGCTCTTTCCACCTTGTTTTGCTCGTTTCAATTTCTTGCGGCGCTGCGTCGTAAAGACGTAGGCGGCCCCTCCCACGAGAACTGCCCCAGACACCGCAAGAAACGCGGGTGACTCCCAGATTGCGGTGACGACGCCCTCGGCGCCAAAATTTACTTCGACGGTGCGTTCATCTTTCACGTTATCTGGGTCAAATTGAACGCTGATTTCCTGGGTTTCGGTCCCCGTGGCGATCTCGAGCTTCTTTCCAAGATCCGTGCTATGTAGGTGAAGCTTGATGCTATAGAAACCGGACGATCCGGTCTTTGCTTTTCCCATTGTGCCGCCGTCGGCATCCTTTACAACCACGTCCTTCCCATTTTGCGACGCTCCGGCATCGTCTCGAACATATCCGGAAATCGTAAAACGGTGATCAATTTCGTGTAGGGCGTATGCGGTACTCGAAAACAGGATGAACATGGCTAGTGTTGTGCATACGCGGGTAAGCATTGCGGGCATTATCTCTCCTCCCTCACGGTTCAGAATTGCTGAGCTGGTGTCTTAATGTGCCAGCGTACGCTATACATCGCCTAGTAATGGCGGATATCTACTTCTAAATATTGACAAGTGAAGTTACGTTATGCAAGATGTGGCGTTCACCTTAATGCAATTTATGCGGGTCAAACAGCTGGTATACGTTGTTGCATTGACGCTCAGTGCTTGGGTTTTTGTTTTCCCTTTGCCTGAGGTCTCCGCAACCCATGAGAATGACCATCGCTTTGTCGTTCAAGGGCATATCACAGATTCCAACGGTCGTGCGATCCCAAACACGAAGGTGTTCGTCAGATCTGAGGTCTTGGAAACCGCAGTCACCGCATTTTCCGATCAGGCGGGCTTCTACTCTGCGCTCCTCCATCTGCACAACGCAGACGCTGGAAAGGCCATCACGGTTAATGCTCTCGGGAACCTCAAGGAGCTTGCAGCCGATTTTGATCCAGAAGACAAGGACACCCCACGCACGGCAGTGGTTGATATTGTCCATGTCGTTCCAGTGGTGGAGAAAAAAAGTGGAGGCACCGATACTAGTCGATATCTGACCTGGGGCCTTGTCGCGCTTGTCGCGGGCGTCTCATTGGGTATTGTGACACGTCTATGGGCTCGTCGAAGAAAGTCCCAGTCCACATGATTATTCCGACATTCAGAGCATGTCTTTAACACTAGAGAGGTGGGTATTGTGAAACAACTGATGAATAATGATGGTAAGACCCAATGGTTTCTGCGTGGCCTCATCTTGGTCGGAATTTTGTCACTGACCGCCTTTGCGGGATGCGAGAAAACGGGTGGTGAGGGTGCAGAGGAAGAATCCTCGTCCTCAACCTCTGGAGCGGTCCTTCAGCCACCACCGCCAGCGCCTGCAGAGTATGCCGACAAGCATATGCCTGAAGGCTGGTGGGCGGATCCAGAAATTATTGAACAGGGACGACAACTTTATATTGGTGCGGAGAATATCGATGTCAACTGTGCCGCATGCCATGGGAAAAATGGCAAACCGGTGAAAAAAGGCGCCAGAGACTTCCGGCAGGCCGAGCGAATGCAGATGTTCTCTGACAGCCAGTGGTTCTGGCGTGTTTCTGAAGGCGTGAAGGGCACCAAGATGCCAGCATGGAAAAAGAAATTGACCAGTGAAGAAGATCGTTGGAAAGTCATCTCCTATGAACGTACCTTTGGCTTACCTGGTCTTGGGTACGATGTTGCACGAGGGGAATGGGTTCCTGTGGCCGAACTTGGTCAATCAGCCCCAGAGACTGACGCGGCGCCTGCTAGCGATCCTGCCGAAGGGGATGCTCCGGCCTCGCACGACGCTCCTGAACATAGCGAGGGTTAGCCATGAATCGAGTTCGAGCGATAGCCAGCCTTGCTGGGCTTCTGGTTCTCAGCGCCGCCGCAGCGTACGCGCAAGTTCCTGATCCTCAACCGGTCGAGCTGCCGTACGGAGGCAATCGCACGTGGACATGGATCGCCGCCCAGTTACACATTTTGTTCGCGGCATTTATTTTGGGCGCACCCATTTTTGTCGTGATTTGTGAGTGGATAGGGATGCGCGGCAAAGACGCGCGCTACGAGCGGTTGGCAAAAGAGGTCACGAAGGTGACCGCGATCTTGTATAGCATGACCGCCTTGACCGGTGGATTGTTTATTTTTGTGTTGCTGGTCGCGTATCCGCAGTTTACGGCTTGGTTCGTCTCTCGATTCTCGCCAATTTTTGCGTTCATCTACCCTGGATTATTTATCGCGGAAACAATCGTCCTCTATTTGTATTGGTACACCTGGGATGACTGGCAAGGGCCGCGAAAGGCGAGGCATGTTGCGCTGGGTGTTTTGCTCAACCTCATCGGAACGACAACACTGCTTGTCATTAACGGTCCCACCTCGTTCATGAATACGCCC
>JAJDBL010000329.1 GCA_029261375.1 Nitrospirales bacterium | reverse complement strand
AACAGAAGAACCCAGACCTCGATCGGTTCGTCGACTTCGAACACTTTTTCGTGCGAAAAGTCATGCTGGTGAAATACTCACATGCCTTCGTGTTCATGCCGGGTGGATACGGAACACTCGATGAAGTATTTGAAACCATGACCTTGATGCAGACCAAGAAGGTAGGCGCATTCCCCATCGTCGCGATGGGGAGCGAGTTTTGGGGAGGCCTTCAGCAGTTCATTCGCAGCACACTCATTGCCGAGGGGACGATCAACTCAGAGGATCTTGAACTTGTTCACTTCACCGACTCGCTGGATGAAGCCATCGAAACCATTCGTGCTGGGGTCTCGGTAGACGAGAAAGAGGGAAGATCTGGAACGTGATGCGTGGTGTTGCGAGGGCCTCTGTCTCGCGACTTTAACGGGATCGTTTCATGATGTTTGTTCGACAGCTTTTAGAAAATAGCATTTCCATACGCCAGTCTTTGATACGTTAGGGTTCTCAAACGTTACGTACCCTTTCTTGGCGTATCCCTTTTCAAAGTACTTTAAAGGTTTGGCCTTTCCGCCAGCGAGGAGTTCAGTCACCTCTGATTCAGGAAGTTTAAACGCGAGTCCCGCTGGTGACCATGACGCACACATAACGTTACTTGCATACAGTGCCGCTCCACTAAAGAAGTGTTTTACCTCTAACGGAACAGCCACTTCATCCTCAAGCTCTATCTCCGATATAAGCTGAGATAGCTTCTCGAAATATACTTTAGCCATGTGCGCTTAGTAACTGATGTGCGAATTCGCGAAACAACTATGAAAGTGAGCGAATACGTTAGCCAGCGTCAATCGGCTCGTGGTTTTTATCCAGCACGGCTTCCGATAGACTGCCATCGATCCAACCTTCTAGCAATCCAGTCAGGCGACCCTTCAATTCTTCGAGTTCAGCGGTGTCCGAAATCGTGTAACCGAAAAACGTGCGCTTCACTTGAGAAGTGAGGTGTATTCGATACGCGCCGGCTTTCGAATCATCACAGAAACTATCTACAGCTAACTTCGTCGGGCCGCACGTAAACCAGAGGAACCATCCCCAATCTTCCTGCTCGTGTTGAATGTCTGTGTAGTGTGTTCGAATAGTGGGCAACAAATGTTCAGAAATCACATCCCCGCCGAAACAGCAATCGTTGATGTAGATATCCAGATCTTCGGTAGAGATTTGCTTTGTGAATGCAAGCTCGTAGGGCATGGCACAGTTGCCTAACAATTAGTGCTATGAATCTTCTACAGGAGAGTGGAATCTATAAGACGATAGCGCTCAGATCAAGGAAAAATGAACGGGGGTAGATTTAGGAAGTGGATTGACGAAACCTTCACGGATCAAACGACTCAGTAGAGCAGGAGTATAGCGATAGTACGGTACGTTCGAACTAGTCGTTAGGCCGCCGATATTCGCTGGCGCGACGTCTCACCGAAGCTTGGCGCCAAAATTCCAGAGGAAATAGCTAGTGCCAGCCGTGAGAGCGAAGACGCCAGCAAGTATCGCAGCGGCATCGAGTGCAACGGTCATCCCAAATCGTCGGAGTTCTATTGCGATTATCAAGGGCCCGCCAATCGCGAACAATCCAGGGAGAGCCGTGAAGAACCAGGCTCCAGCACGATAGCTCCGTTGAGTGAGCGCTAGGCATCTAAAGCACATCGTGGTCCCAAGCGAGGGCTCGTTTGAATCAAGAGGAACCGGCTCTTTTCCACATCTGCTGCAGAGCCCGGCCTGTTTACGCTGTTCCGCTACAGCGGTCCACCGACTGTGTACCAGCGAGGCCGCAGTGAGCGCAAGCCAAAATACCGCCAACGATCCATACCGGGTCGCTCATGATGGGTTAATGCTTAGGACTTAGCGCTGCTTTTCAAAGTAAGAAGCGTAAGTCAAAAAGAACGCCCGCCTATCAAACCAGCTTTCTCACCGCCTCAACAACCTTATCCGAAGTCAGGCCATATTTTTCCATGAGTGTCGGTGCGGGAGCTGAGGCACCGAAGGTGTCGACGCCGATTGCGATGCCGTTGTCTCCAACCCATTTGCTCCAGCCGAAGGTGACGCCGGCTTCTATCGATACTCTGGCTTTGACTGATGGTGGTAGGACTGAATCGCGATATTCTTGGGTTTGTGCTTCGAAGGCTTCCCAGCACGGCATGGACACGACACGGGCTGGAATTCCTTCTTTGGCGAGTGTGGCCTGCGCTTCGACTGCAATTGAGACTTCCGATCCTGTTCCCATGATGATGGCTTTGGGTTTGCCGCCTTCTGCTTCTACGATGGTGTAGGCCCCACGGGCAACACCCTCCGGGCCTTTGTTGGCACGATCAATGACCGGCAGTCCCTGTCGGCTTAAGACTAAGGCGACGGGACTATCTTTCTGGTTAATCGCGAATTGCCATGCTTCTGCTGTCTCGTTGGCATCGCATGGCCTGACTACGGAAAAACCTGGGATGGCACGAAGAGAACTGAGATGCTCGACAGGTTGGTGCGTCGGGCCGTCTTCGCCCAATCCGATGGAATCGTGTGTCCATACCATGGTGACGGGGAGTTTGTTCAGGGCTGCTAACCTCGCTGTTGGTCGCATGTAATCGGAAAAACAAAAGAAGGTGGCGACAAATGTACGGACGCCCGCGTGATAGGCCATGCCGTTAGCGATCGCGCCCATGGCATGTTCTCGTACGCCATAGTGAATGTTCCGTCCTTCACCGGTGGTGCCGTTGAAGTCGCCTGCATCCTTCAGCGTCGTATTTGTGGATCCGGAAAGGTCCGCATCTCCTCCTAGGAGCCACGGGATTTTGGTCGCGATGGCGTTCAATGCTTTTCCAGAGGCCTGACGAGTCGCTAGTTTTTCGCCAACATCCCAGGTTGGAAGTTTACTATCCCATCCTGAGGGCAGTTCTCCCTTGAGGGCCAACGCCCAGTCTTTGGCAAGATCTGGGTGCGCGGTCGCGTAGCTTGAAAACTGCTTCTCCCAGTCCGCTTGTGCCTTCTTTCCTTGATCGGCGACCGTACCGAAATTGGAACGGGCTTCGTCCGGAACGAAAAACGATTTTTCCGGATCCCAGCCGAGTGTCTTCTTTGCGAGTGCAATTTCGTCTGCACCCAGTGGACTTCCGTGCGCGCCCGATGTTCCTTGTTTGTTTGGAGAGCCGAAACCAATCGTGGTGTTGATGAAAATGAGTGTGGGACGTGTGTTCTCTGCTTTGGCTTTCGTGATTGCCGCGTCGATGGCATTTAGGTCAGTGTCGCCGTCGTCGACACGAAGAACCTGCCAGCCGTACGCTTCATAGCGTTTCGAGACATCTTCGGTGGAGAATGCCAGCGATGTGGGACCATCAAGCGAGATGTTATTGGAGTCATACAAATAGATCAGCTTGCCCAGTTTCAAATGGCCTGCTAACGAGGATGCCTCACTGGAGATACCCTCCATCAAGTCGCCGTCAGACACGAGTGCGTAGGTCAAATGGTCGACAATCGTGTGTCCTGGTCGATTGAAGGTGTGTGCGAGAAACCGTTCCGCCATGGCCATACCGACAGCGTTGGCCGTGCCTTGCCCGAGTGGCCCTGTCGTTGCCTCGATGCCTGGAGTCAGCAGGGTTTCTGGATGGCCGGGCGTGCGGCTCTCCCATTGTCGAAAGGCTTTCAGATCGTCCATCGTTAAGTCGTAGCCGTACAGATGGAGGAGGGAGTAGAGGAGCATACTTCCGTGGCCAGCGGAAAGAACGAAGCGATCGCGGTTTGGCCACGTCGGATCGTTAGGATTATGCCGGAGGTGTTTTTGCCACAACACATAGGCCATGGGGGCTGCTCCCATCGGGAGGCCGGGATGTCCTGAGTTGGCTTTCTGGACCGCGTCGATCGCTAATGTACGGATCGTGTTGACGCTCAACTGTTCAATGTTGCTCACGACAGCCTCCTTATGTATCTGTGTGGGGCCGTTCAAATTGAACAGCCATTATTCCAGTTATTTCTTGCGGGGTATGGCGCGATTAGGCCAAGTGTGTTGCATTCGTGATTTCGTCAACCCGCGCACTATCCATCTGCGTTATCGTCTGGATGTTTGGCATAGCAAAACCCGAACATGAACTTGAGCATGATATCACTTTCTCTTCGTCAATCTCCGTTTCTCCTGATTTCATACGTCTCCGTTGACTTTATCGATGGGGCCACTCTATCATCGCCATGGGAGTACTAAACATCTGTATTGATTGTTGAATCTTCTCTATTTGAAGTCATGGCGGTGTCTTGGACGTGTGACTATCCCGCCCAGCGAAACAAAACGACCGAAGACACGCTACCGAGGAGAACCCACATGTCGCCACGCCGAATCTTGATTGCCATCATCACGCTCGTTCTTTGTCTGGCCCCCGCGCTTTCTGTTCAGGCCGCGGAGGAGGCCAAGACGTATAAAATAAAGATGGCGACCCTCGCTCCTGAGGGGTCCTCGTGGATGAAACGTTTCCACGAAGCCAGCCGCGCCATCGAAAAGAAATCCGGCGGACGGTTGAAGCTTAAGATCTACGCTGGTGGAATTATGGGGGATGAGCCGGACGTCATTCGCAAGATTCGTATCGGGCAACTACAAGGCGCGGCGGTTACCGGTATCGGGCTTGGCATTATTCAGCCTGCTGTCCGCGTTCTCGACCTTCCGTTCCTGTTCAAGAGCTATGAGGAGCTGGACTATATTCGCGAGACGCTCAGTTCAGATTTTGAAAAAATGTTCGAAGAACGCGGTTATGTCTTGCTTGGGTGGGGAGACGTTGGATGGATCCATGTCTTTTCTAATCAGCCAGTGACGACCCAGGACGAGTTACTTGCCACAAAACTGTGGGCGTGGGTTGATGATCCGCTTGCCCATAGCATGTTCAAAGAAGTTGGCGTCAAAGGGATTCCGTTGTCCCTCCCCGCCGTGCTTCCACATCTTCAAACAGGATTGATCAATGCCGCCTATGGATCGCCATTGTCCACCCTTGCGTTGCAGTGGTATACGAAGGTGAAGTATATGTCCGACCTTCCGATTACTATGGCCAATGCTGCGGTTGTCGTATCAAAAAAATCGTTTGATGCTCTTCCCAAGGATCTTCAAGTGCTCCTCAAGGAAGAAGGAAAAAATATGCAGCAGATGCTGATCGATCAGGTGCGTCGAGACAACGAGGAATCGTTAAAGGTCTTGAAGAAGTACGGGATCAAAGTGACGAACACCCAGCCAGAGTTTTTGCAGGAGATGAAGCGCGCAGCAGAGGCCGTTTCGAACCAGCTCGCTGGGACGCTCTACCCACCGGAACTCCTCGCACACGTCAAGGAACTGTTAGAAGCGCGGCGAAATCCGCCTACGGAATGACCCAAACCTTAACAAGATGTTGAAACAGGCTGCCAGCGGCGTTCTCGCTTCTTTGTCGTGCTCACGTACTGTCCAGTACGCTCCGCGAGCCAAAGCAACTGCGGCCTTCCCTTCGAGAGACTCGGGGCAGGACAGGACAGACCTTTTTGAACATTTTGCACCCATGGTGCTACCGCTCAGCTGCACACCCAGACCACTCCGAAGCGGATCAATATAGAGTGTCTCAACAGCCTGCTAAGGTATGATTTCTAGGGTCACACGCGGTCTTGCCGCGGCTGATCGCGTGCTCGCCAAGGTCGAGGAGATGACGTTGTTTGTCCTCATGATGGCCTTGCTTCTCATGGCTGTTGGGCAGGTGTTCCAGCGTAACATCACGGATTCGGCACCGATGTGGGTCGATCTTTCCCTCCGGCACATGACGTTCGCGATCGGCTTACTTGGCGCCTCACTCGCGACGCATGCGGACAAGCAGATTCATATCGATATCATTGCTCGCCTCCTCCCTGAACGGTCACGGCTCATCACGCGCTTGGTCGTGGGTATTGCGACCATCGTCTTTTGCCTCGTGATTCTCCAAGCGGGATGGCATACCCACGTGATGGAGCGAGATTTTGCGCAACCACTCTTCCTGGGTTTCACGAGTGCCCATAGTCTCCTGATCGTTCCGATCACGTTTGGCTTGATTGCGGTTCATCTCGTCCTTCGATGGCTGTTTGATCTTGGTATCCTCTTAACCTATCGTCCTCCTACCAACTCAGGATAAGACCGGTCCGATGACGCTGCTCCTCGTTTGTGCAATCATTCTCTTTGGGCTCTTTGGGGCGCCCCTGTTTGCCGTCCTCGGCGCGCTCGCGCTGCTCGGGTTCTATTCACAAGGCACGGATTTTGCCGTCATCGGCATCGAGTTCTACAAACTGACGCAACAACATATCCTCATCACCATCCCACTCTTTACCTTCGCCGGATATCTCATGGCCGAATCGCGGACGGCCGACCGGCTTGTCAGGGTGGCGAGGGCCGCGATGGGGTGGTTACCGGGAGGGTTGGCGGTGGTGGCGCTCATGACCTGCGCATTTTTTGGGACCTTTACTGGCGTCTCCGGGGTCGCCATCATCGCGATTGGAGGGTTACTCTTTCCAATCCTTATCAAAGAATTATATCCGGAGAACTTTAGTCTTGGCCTGCTGACGTCGAGTGCGAAAATCGGTCTCCTCTTTCCACCGAGTATTCCACTCATCCTCTATGGCATCGTCTATGCCCTCTCGATGCAAAGTACCCCTGAGGCGATGGCTCAGGGCGCGTTTGACATCGGGACGTTCTTTCTTGCCGGGCTGGTTCCTGGACTGTTCATCACGTTGGTCGTTGGCGGGTACTGCATGTACGTCGGTCAGAAATCGAATATCCCACGATTGCCGTTTCACAGTGGGGAGGTCATGAGAGCCCTCTGGGATGCCAAATGGGAAGTCCCCATCCCATTCGTCCTGTTGGGATTGATCTATGGCGGCATCATTACTATCGGCGAGGCGGCAGCCGTGACCGCTCTGTATGTCCTCATCATTGAAGTCTTCGTGTATCGCGATCTGAAATTCTTTCGGGATGTTCCGCGCATTGTGCGTGAGAGTACCGTACTCGTGGGTGCGATTTTCCTCATTCTTGCGATCTCGCTGAGCCTGACGGCCTATTTCGTTGAGGCCGAGGTTCCACAGAAGATGTTCGAGATGATGAAAGATTATATCCAGTCCCCGCTCACGTTCCTGCTGGTCCTCAATGTGTTTCTTCTGATCGTCGGGGCGCTCATGGATATCTTTTCTGCCATTGTCGTGGTCCTTCCGTTGGTCGCGGTCGTCGCGTCACAGTTCGGAATTAATCCCTACCATCTTGGGATTATCTTCCTGGTGAATCTAGAAATTGGCTATTTGACACCTCCGGTAGGGATCAACCTCTTCATTGCCAGTTTTCGGTTTGGCAAACCAGTGACGACGCTTTACCGTGCCGTCCTTCCATTCATTACCCTTTTGATCCTCTGTCTGCTGGTGATCACCTACGTTCCCGCGCTCACCGTCGGGTCGCTCGAGCTCATTCTGGATCTCTTGGGACGCGAGGAAAGCAAGATGTTGTTGTTGCCATGATGCGTTCACATCGAGGGGTTCTGTGACGACAGCCGTCCAACGCATGCCGGCAAGTCTCCGCATCAGCGTTGACTATTTTCGTTTTTCATTCCAGGCCACGTGTGGGATGGTGAGCCGACCGTTCTATTGGCGAGAATTAATCCATCAATGTGACGTGATCGGGTTTGGGTCTCTCTTACTGAGTGTTGGGATCGGGCTGTTTATTGGGATCATCATGCCGGTTCACCTTCTCGGATTGTTGCCGGGAGGCACGACACAATATCTTCCGTCGGTCATTGGAAGTGTCACGATTCGAGAGATTGGTCCCACCCTGACGGCGGTCATCTTGGCGGGACGATTGAGTGCGGGAATGGCAGCGGAACTCGCCGCGATGCAAGTCACCGAGCAGATTGATACGTTACGTGCGATGGCCATCGATGTCTCGAAATCGCTCGTCACGACGAAACTGCTCGCTGCCATGATCATGCTCCCCCTGCTTATCTTGCTCGTTGATATCATTGCAATTCTCGGAAGCTGGGTCATTGTCGGGATTCCGTTGGGGGTTGACCTTCACTTTTATATCAACGCAGGAGTGTCAGATCTGACTCATCGTGATATGGCGCTCGCGATGACGAAGGCCGTCATGTCCGGGTTTATCATTGCCAGCGTGGGGTGTTATTGCGGTCTCCGAGCCTACGGCGGGACGGTTGGAATTGCACGTGCGTCAACACAAGGGGTCGTCGCAGCCGGAATTTTGATCCTGTTATTTGACGTGTTCCTCACGCATTTTCTCACTCCAGTGGGCGTGTAATTATGAGTGGACGTCCCATGATCGTGTTCTTGCAGCCATTTTTTTCAGCGTGCTACGATGCCCGATGATGTAGCACAGACCCTGAGCTATGATCGAACTCTCCTCACCGGTACAACTCATCCGAGGCTATCTTCAGCTGACGACAAAAGCCGTCATCGGAGTGTTTTCGCGGCATGGACGAGTACAGGAAACGCTGTACCAGATGGATGTCATTGGCGCAGGGTCTGTCCCGCTCATCTTGGTCGCAGGGGTGACCACCGGGATGGCGCTGACCATTCAGGGTGCCTATCAGCTTGCACCGATCGGGGCGGTACATCAGGTAGCCAAACTCATCAGTCTTACGTTTGTACGCGAAGTGGGCCCAGTCTTGGCGGCGATCATGA
>JAJDBL010000328.1 GCA_029261375.1 Nitrospirales bacterium | reverse complement strand
TAATCACGCCCGTCGCTGAGACCTGCGAATCCGGCAAGGCCTCTCCAGGCGCCGGACCAAGCTCAGCGTAAGGGTCATTCTCAGGCTGAGGAAAGAGCTTGCCATCGAGAATCACCCGACCCAACGCATCAACATCGACCGCCTGTTGGGGAACACTCGCCAGTTCGAGCGCGATAGGGGCAGGGGGTTCAATCTCCAACGCTCGCGCAAGAACCGTATTCACAATGTCCGCAAGTCCGAACGAGATGACGGAAATAATGAAAAGAATCGTCACCACTCGGCCCGCTGAAGTCAGTTGTCCCACAGTCAAAAATCCCTACACTAATAATGTGATTGGAGAGAGAACGCTCATTGTAAATATCTGGGACAGATTTTGCAATATTTTCAACCATTTGGTTCATTCTAATATGAGAAAACGATAAGAGAAAAAAACAAAGTGTCAAAAACTCGGCGGGTTGTTAGCGCCGATTATCGATAGAACGATAGAGGAACGAGTAGCAGGTCATTCATAAAGGGTGGCGTGTTTGCCAACAGTGACGAACACCGCGGTATCAGGAGACAGCAATCGATACACCGCCCGCAGGTCGCCACCAATGTTAATACTTCGATATCCCTGATAGGCGCCTTGCAGAGGATGATTGTTGAGGAGGGGTGAAAACGGATCGTCCAGAAATAACCCAAACCGTTCTTTAACCTTAGCTTTTTGATTCTTTTTGAGTTTTTGAAACTGCTTCTCGAAGTTCCTATGGAGCCGGATGGTCATAATGCATCGAGATGAGCATGGACCTCGTCTACGGAACGGAGTGGACGGGACAGATTCTTCTTCTCTTCAAGATCAGAATTCACCTCGCCAAGCAACATCTCAAGTTCCGGGGTCATATGCGGAACCGCCGAAAAATACACCTCCCGGCTTCGAACGAAGTGCTTGAGGTACGCATTGATGACCGCACTCAAAGAGAGTCCGAGTTCCTCCGCGAGCTTCTGTGCTCCCTCCTTAACCATCTTGTCAGCCTTAATATTGATTAGCGTCTTCATGGATCCCATGCCCTCATCGTAATTATCCATCGTATATACAACGGTCTTTGTATGTCAATGAGGGTATTGAAAGCATTCACAAACAGGCTTGGAACGACCGTGGCTAACATATCCCCCTTTGTAAAAGGGGGAGAGAGGGGGATTTCCCAATCCATGACTCCTCGTCGACTGGTTTCACGGCGTCGGTTGATGGAGCAACAACACTGCCTCTACAATAGCAACCACGATGGCGGCCATGAAGATCTAATTGAGGAGGATACGATGCTGCCCGCCAAACAAAAGGGCCCAGAAACCATCAGCCAACTGCCGGGCGACACCGACATGAACGAGCCCACGTATGGGCGCTATGTGTTGGACAAGATCCGCAAGAGCCAGGAGGCCGTCGCGCAAGGCGATACGGTCGGCATCGACGCGCTCAAACACGACATCGATGCATGGTAGTCTCACAAGGCCAAGCCACAACCGCTCTTCGCTCGCTGGTATCTCGTGAAAAGAATAGCAACGCGCCAGTCAGCAAGAATCCTGAACGGTCATACGCCTGACTATGCGGATAAACTATCATTCGAGAGGATCACTCATGACCCATCGCGTCACCATCACATTAGAAAACGACACCTTTGGCTTCTTGAATGACGCAGGAGGCCACAACAAAAGTGCGTTTGTGACTCAACTCTTACTGGCGGAGAAACGACGCAGATTGAAGCACGCGCTCATGAAAGCCAACCAAGAAGAAGCTGACGATGCGGTATATCATCAAGAATTAGCCACATGGAACAACACCCTGGCTGATGGGCTGAATCGTTGAGCGAATTCTTATATCGCCGACTCGAAATCCGGCAGGTAGCGCTAGATCCCACACACAGCGCAGAGACTAAACAACGACGGCCCTGGATCCTCTTTCAATTTGAGGCGCAGGTTGAAGGATCTGATGAGAAACAAACTACGCCGCTTGACAGTAATATCAATAGTGATACTATTATGAACATGACAAAGGTTGAGGAGCTTGTCGCGAAGATGCACCGCAACCCACGCTCGATTCGCTTTCGCGAGCTCTGCCGGATCTGTGATTTCTACTTCGGCAAGGCACGGCAATCGAGCAGCAGTCATCGGATCTACCCGACGCCCTGGCAAGGAGATCCGCGTATTAACATTCAAAATGATCATGGAAAGGCCAAAGCCTATCAAGTGAAACAAATTCTTAGAGCCATTGAACGATTGGAGCAATCGCATGCCGCTGAAGAATGATCGCTATACCTACCGCACCACTTGGTCTGAAGAGGACCACGAGTATGTAGCCCTCTGTGCAGAATTTCCAAGCCTGAATTGGCTGGCAACATCACCGGAAGCCGCGTTAAAAGGGCTGCGGAAGGTCGTCGCTGAAGTCGTTGCCGATCTCGCAGCCAGCGGGGGACCGATTCCTGAACCCTTGGCAACCAAAACCTTTAGCGGGAAGTTTATGGTCCGTGTGCCCCCGGACGTTCATCGTCGCCTCACACGAGAAGCACAGGAAGAGGGAGTCAGCCTCAACCGTCTCGCAAGCGCCAAGCTGACGCAGTGAACATTTGAAACCTCATTCAGATGAGAGATCTGCAAAAATACACTAAGAAGCGAAAGAAGACCGATCGAGCGTTCGCGAAGGACTTTGATTCAGGCTATGCCCAATTCAAAGTTGGGGTCATGCTCAAACAGGCGCGTGAGGAGGCGGGTCTCACGCAAGAAGAACTGGCCAACGATGGGGTCTTGGGGGTCTTGCCCAACACCACGATAGAGCCGTTTCTGTCCTGTATCCAGGGTGAGGCCCAGTTCGTGTGCGGCCTCGGCCGTGATCAGCGTCTCTTCGGCTCCCGAATCAATGAGGCAAAGCAGTTCGATGCGTGTGTAAGTGATGGGATTGATGAAGACGATAGAAACGAGGGGTTCAAAGACGATACCGTAATCGGTGACGCGAGGGGTATAGTCAAACGTCACGAGCAGCCGGGAGCCAACAACTCTGCCGCAGACGGCACGAGGTAGAGTGCGGAGTCCGTCACTCCAGCCTGCTCGGCCTTCTGCTTAGCTCCTCTCAGCGTCTGACCAGACGCGACAACGCGATTACCCACAACGGCAACCCATTGGTTTTGGTAACCATGCAGGGTTTCCGAAAAGGTCATCATCTCTGGTGATGGCGTGGGATTCATGAGAGCCAGTATAGCCTAATCCATCCGCGTGATCAGGGTTGTCGGAGCGTAAAGACGTGACACTCTGGGCGCAGCAGATCACAACTCTCGCGAAGATTCTCGGGGTACGAACGGACGAGATGTTAGGCGAGCCGCCGCCACGGTCGCGGCAGAATGGCCCGGGGGGACGCACCCGGCGGGTGTTTGAAACGGTCTCTTCCTTACCCCGCCATCAGCAACAGAAGATTATCGACCTGGTCAAGGCGCCGATTACTCAGTCCGCTATTTGCACGGTGCGGTAAGCGCTGGGCAAGTTAGTTCGATTCTAAAAGTATATTTCTTAGCTGTCGCT
>JAJDBL010000327.1 GCA_029261375.1 Nitrospirales bacterium | reverse complement strand
CACGTCCAGAAATAGTCGAGAAACGCGGTTTCCGAATAGCCAGCGTGGTACATCTTGATGAGCAGGTCCCATGCGGGTCGGGAGTTTAGCAGTGACTCACGACCCAATTCGTGCCTTACTGGCTCCAGGATGCCTAAGATGGTTGCAATGACCGCTAAGTCGCACCCCGACTGGAGCTGGCGAAGTGGCTCGTAGAGCTGGTGCAGTACCGCCTCGCTGAGTGACGCTGAATGACTTCCTTGGGGCAGATCTTGAACAAAGATGTGGGTGAGCCCGATCACGTTGTCCGGAATCTCATATTTGAAGGTGAGATCGGCCCCTTTGTGTTGAATGGCAAGCAGGTGGAAGCGCGTGTCTTTTTGCGCATGCAGAAGATCGTGTGTCCATCCGGACACCCCTCCGGTTACGTAGGGATACGTGCCTTCCAGAATGAGGCAGACATCCGCTGGTTCGCTTAGATGATCCGTGAGTCGTCGCCCTGGACTCGGCACTGATCGCTTTATTTTCCGACGACTGAACATGCCTCATCCTTTTCCTGATCCCCGACCCCAGCCCCCTGAATGCTTGATGCCTCACCCGGCTCCCACAGTTTGACCGCACGTAGCACCTTGTCGGGAATCTGTTGATCGCTTTCTAAGTGCTGGTTATGGGTTTTGACGAGATCGCGCACAGCTGATAATTCGCCAAGGTGGAAGCGGCTTTCCATAAGCCACAACACGAGCTGAGGCGACGAATATCCCTGTTCAAGTGATGTTTCAAACCAGTCAACGGCGGCTTGATAGTGCTGCTCGCGGAGAAGAATTCTTCCAACGGCAAGCCTGATCGGAAGATCGTTTGGACGAATGGCGAGGTAGGCGTGATACAGGTGCAGTGCTTGATTGCGATGGTCGAGCTCTTGCGCAGGGTCGAGGATTCCAGAGTAGGCATAGTCGTCGAGGTGCCTCGCGAGCCTGAGGATCATTGATGCATCGTGAGGGGCGTTCTGATGTGCCGCGTGTAACTCCAATGTTGTTGTCATGCAGTCACGCTCGATCTTGGCGATAGCCGTGGCGGCCTGAACCCGAACCGCGCTATTTGAATCGCGGAGCGCCATTTGCAATGACGGCGCAAAGGCGGGACGAAAGTTCTTCATGATCATGGAAATGACTTTTTGTTTCTGGGGAAGCGTGCCGAAGGACAGCACATCGCCAAAGGGGGTTGGCATGTTGTCACCATGAAGGTTCTCGTTCCCATGCTGAATCCGTTCATACAGCTCGATGGTGGAGTCAGACTTCTGACGAGGGAAGAGCGCCTCATACCATTCTTCGAACGAGGTCGTGGCTTTCGCAAACCACATTGTCAAGGAGAGAGTGAGTATCGTTCCGATGGGGCCCATGGGACCCGTGGCCAAGGTTGTTACCGTGAGGATGAGAGGATGCCGTAGGTCGTGTCCCACACGACGGCACCATTCGCTGTACGCGCCGAGCGTCATCACCACACTCGTGTGGAAGACGCAGAGTTGAAGAGATGAGATGGCGCGTTGTACGTAGTGTTGTACGATGACCACTTCCGTCACCAAGGACAATCCCGCTACGGTGATGAGCAGGAGCGTCTGTCCACGTGTGTGTGACGTGCTGACACCGTAGGTCTTCTGTACGTCGCTAGACGGCTTGGAGGACATGGTGGTATTGCTCGGTTGATGTGAGTGTCTCAATGGTAAACGTAGTCTGGATGGGAGTAGGGAGTCCGGATCTGAGCGCCAAGACCGCGCCGACAAGTTGGATGCCGATATCCTCCGCATGGTCATGCGACATCGCGGGAAGCACGATATCGAATCGTGATTCAGAGAGTTGCCGTGCAAAGCACGCCTCGTGATCGCGAAGGAAGGTGTCGACCGTTCTCCGCAGGAGCCCGCTGACGCGTTGAGGCTCGTCGTGCTGGAAATCAGCGGGGCCGCAGAGTTCAAAATGCATCATCCACAGATCAAAACCTGCCTGTTCCGCAAGGTGAATCAGATAATTCTCGCGGAAGAGAAACACTTCACGAGAAAGAAATTGACGAAGCCTGGTTTCTTTGTAGAGGGCCTGTGTGTGCAGCGAAAATTTCGCTTTTGCCGCTCCTCCAGTTAATTCTTGTGTCAGGTTTGCGGAGATTTTGCTTGCCACTGCCGTCGCATCTGCGATGGGGGTTCCAGGGAGGATAACCGCGAATTCATACCCGGTGCGATTGTGTTCGCAGGCCGCATCGGTTTTCCGCAAGACCCGTTTCCAGACGCGATTGACGGCAAGAGGGATCTCGTCGAGATCTTCTTGGGCGAGTTCTTCCACGTTGTCCAGCCGAACCATCACGAGAGAAAGGTCGAATCCGATTCTCTTGGCCATTTCCATTAGAATGGCTTTCTGTCTGTCGAAGAAACTTAAAGAGAAGAGTTGGGTGTCATCGTTCAGCATGCTGGCTGCGCGAGCGTGTTCGAAGGAGCGCGCGTTCTGGTAGGTACTGCCGATCCATTCACACAGCACCTTAAAGGTCTGCATGCTCGTGAGGTTGAAATCTAAAAACCCAAGCCGTTCGATCTTGAGCATCCCTATGACTTCGCCGCTGTCCTGACT
>JAJDBL010000326.1 GCA_029261375.1 Nitrospirales bacterium | reverse complement strand
ACGTCCCCGACAATGAGGTCCTCGCCGTCGTGGCACTCCAAGAAAATGAGCGTTGCAACGGATCTGGCTATCCACATGCCCTCAAACATGAGGGGATCCATCCCTACGCGGAGATCGTGGGGATGGCCGATCGGTTTGATGCCATGATTCGGACGCGGCCATATCGAGCACGACTGTCACCGAGTGCCGCAGTTCAGCAGTTCTTTCTGAGCGAACGAGAGAACTTTCCTGTACCACTACTCAAGATCCTGACGGAACAGATCTCATTTTATCCTATAGGCACAAAAGTGCGATTAAATACAGGTGAAGTGGGTGTCGTCGTCAAGTCCCATCCTAAGTTTCCTATGCGACCCGTCGTTCGACTCTTCCGAGCCTCAGAAGCTATTGGCTCCAATGAGATCGATAGATCGGTGTTGTTGGATCTCGCCAAAAACACATTGCTCCACATCAGTGAGGTGGTTCCCGAAGGAGAAGCTGACGCCGCCGCGCAATCGAGATAACCATGGCATCGCTCCAGAGGATAACGAAGCTGAAAGAACATCGCTCATGATGTTCGTGGGTCGTTTTTCCGCTGAGGTTACAGAAAGCACGTCTTCTCAACGCTCTGCGGCTTCTTTCAGAAGCGCGTCGAGTGTATTCCACGGATTGACACTCCTTGCCGTTGTTCTGCTCTGTGGATGTATATCGTCGCCCGCACCAACCCCAGCTATGGAAATGGCAGAGCAAGATGCCACGGCCAGAAGCGAAGAGCCGAGAATCTCAATTGTTGAACCTGGTGATGAGTTGGATGTCGTGGTCAGGATAGGCACGCTTGTCGAGAAGTATCCAGGCCTCGTTCGTGCTGATGGCACCATTAAGGTTGCGTTCGAAACGGTGTTAGTGAACGGGTTAACAGAGCTAGCAGCCGAAAAACACGTGGCGGAATCGATAGCTCGCGTGATCAAAAATCCAGACGTGACCCTGCGCATTCTGAAGAAGGCGGAACCTCCTGAGGAATACTTCTACGTGCTTGGGGAGGTCAGCCGACCAGGAAAATTCAAGATTGGCAATCGAACGACCATTCTTCAAGCCATAAGTGAGGCCAGAGGGTATAAGGAAACCGCCGCACTAAATGAAGTGCGCCTTATCTCGCAGGGGCAGGATCCCCCTCGTATCCAATTGGTGAACCTGGACCAGGTTCTTCTCCACCACGACCTTCAGGGTGACCGGCGAGTTCAGCATAATGACGTCGTGTTCGTGCCTCGTACGAAACTGGGTAATTATAACGCGTATGTGAAACAGCTCTTGCCAACCCTCGATGGGATGTTGGATGTCGCAGAACTCGTGTTCATCAGCAAGAGCTTGCAGCTGTTGTTTTCAGACGATACCGGTCCTGCCGCGACGATTCCTGTTGGTGGCGGAACAATAGGGCTGGAGCCGTAGCTGTCATCCAGAAATCAGCAGTAAATTCCTCTCGTTAGAACTTGTCCATGACTTCATACGACTTTAATCTTTCCGATTTCATGCTTGTGCTCAGGCGGCGGGTGGCCTTCCTCGTTTTGACGGTGACTCTAATTATGCTCCTGACAATCATCATGCCTTTCGTGTTTGGTGCGGACCCGATCTATGAGGCGTCATCCCGTGTGCGGTACGAGCGATCGACAGCCGTCGCGGGATTGCTTCAGGAGACGCTGACGTATTCTGAGGGAAGCAGTATTGAGACGCAGGCTGAAGTGATTCATAGTGTGTCCGTAATGGAACGGGTTGCCAAGGCCCTAGGGAAGATCGATGAGATGATTCCCTCCGAAGAGGTCCATGCGTCCCCTGGGTTGCTGGATATTGTCTACGACCTCAAGGAACAGCTCACCGTAGCGCAGGAAGGGTACACCAATATCCTGAAAATTAAGGCCCAAGCCGACACTCCGGATCTCGCAAAACGTCTAGCCGATCTCACTGCGCAAGCGTACCGAGCGGAGAATATTCATAATCGGAATCGGCAGGTAACGGATGCTAGTCGGTTCGTCGAACAGGAGCTAAAAACGCTTGAACGTAGTCTCAACGACTCGGAACAGGCTCTTCGCGAGTTCAGGGAAGAGCGAGGGCAGGTGTTTGTGACGAAGGAAGCCGAGGAGGCCCTCGATCAGCTTCATGTCCTGGACGCCGAATTAGATAAACTTGCGAGACTGAAAGCGGAGATTGCGCAGCAGTTACATCAGCATCGATCCAGGTCGCGTGTGTTGAAGCCTGACGATAAGCGAGTGTACTCGGACGAAGTGGGGTCATTGCTCTATCGCTTGAGTGAGCAACAGTGGTTGCTCGTCCAGGAGAGGGAAGGCCTCCTTATTCATTACAATTCGGAACATGTTGCGGTACAAGAGGTAGACCGCAAGATGGAAACCGTGCGAAACGAGATTCAGCGAGAACTTGTAGCAAGATCTACCATGTACGCGGAGCGTGAGCGCAGGCTCAAAGATTCCATTGCGCGGTATCAGGCCAAATACATGACAATGCCGCGGGTAGCGATTCAGCTCTCCAGGCTCGAGAGAGACATTGAGATCAAAGGCGACCTTCATGCGACCCTCCAAGCCAAACACCAAGAGTTTATGATTAAGAAGGCGGAACAGATCGAGGAAGTAACAATCATCGAGCCTGCGCAGCTTCCATCTCGGCCAGTGAACGCCCCAGATTTTCTCGTCAACGGGTTTCTCGGACTCGTGCTGGGAGGCGTCGTCGCGTTGCTCGGTGCTTTTCTGAAAGAGTCGCTTGATACGTCCCTCGGGACGATCGAAGAGATTGAGGGATACCTGGGTATTCCGGTCCTTGGCGTGATTCCGCAAGTAGATCAGAAGGAAACGGAACGTGTTATCAAGAAGCGGTTTCCTGACCCATCCGATCGTCCCACCACTGAGATGGCGGTGCACCTCATAGGCGTTTTCAATCCAGTTTCCCCGACTGCCGAGGGCTATCGCTCTTTACGCACGAATATTCAGTTCGCGTGCCGCTTCGGGAGCCAAGATGGCGCAAAGGGGAAATTGCTGGCTTTCACCAGCGCGGGGGCGATGGAAGCCAAGACGAGCACAGTCATCAACCTCGCGTTTGCGCTTGCGCAGGATGGGAAACGGGTCCTGTTGGTCGACGGAGATTTTAGAAAACCCTCGGTTCACGCACGCCTTGGTCTTGAGCAGTCTCCCGGCTTAAGTCAGGCGCTCCTTGGTTCTGTCTCGTACCAAGAGGCGACGCGTACGGTTGCGGACTTGATGTTGGGAAAACTCGGGGTTCAGCAGATCTTGAATACGCCAGGTATCGATAATCTCAACGTGATTCCAAGTGGGCCCACGCCTGTCAATCCCGCAGAATTATTAAACTCTACGCATTTTACGGATTTTCTCGACCGGATGAAGAGCGAGTATGACGTTGTTATCATTGATACCCCCCCACTCTTACCGGTCACAGACGCCGTCACCATCAGCTCGAACGTGGACCACGTCGTCATGGTA
>JAJDBL010000325.1 GCA_029261375.1 Nitrospirales bacterium | reverse complement strand
GCCTGAGTGAGGAGACAACCACGGGTGTCGTCCGACTCTATCAGATGCACGAACGAGGCGAGCTCAAGATGCCTGCCATGAACGTGAACGATTCCGTCACCAAGTCAAAATTCGACAATCTCTACGGATGCCGTGAGTCGCTAGCGGATGGCCTGAAGCGCGCGACCGATGTGATGATTGCTGGAAAAGTTGTCGTTATTGCTGGCTACGGTGGAGTTGGCAAAGGTTGCGCACAATCAATGCGAGGATTTGGTGCCCGCGTCCTCGTGACTGAAATTGACCCGATTTGCGCACTCCAGGCCGCAATGGAAGGGTTCGAAGTCGTGACTATGGATGAGGCCGCGGCAGAAGGTGATATTTTCGTAACGGCTACTGGCTGCATGAACGCCATCGCTGGCCCACATCTAGATGCGATGAAAGATAACGCGATCGTATGCAACATCGGGCACTTCGATTCTGAAATTGATATCGCATACATGGTTGATCGTTCAGACATTTCTGAAGTCGAGATCAAACCTCAGGTCGATAAGTTTATCTATCCGAATGGAAAAACCATCATCGTGCTTGCAAGAGGCCGATTGGTGAACCTTGGGTGTGCGACAGGACACCCCTCCTTTGTGATGAGCAACAGCTTCTCGAACCAGGTTCTTGCGCAAATCGCATTGTGGAGTGAAACCGAGAAGTATCCTGTGGGCGTTCATGTCTTGCCTAAAGCCCTTGATGAAGAGGTTGCCCGACTCCATCTCGCACAACTTGGAGTCAAACTCACCGTCCTCTCGGATGAACAGTCCAAATACTTAGGGCTTCCGGTTGAGGGACCGTATAAACCGGACTATTACCGGTATTAATCGATACACCAGGCACATCGACATCGCAGAATATCATTGGGGGCCTTTCAGTAACTGGAAGGCCCCCATGTTTTTTCTGAGTTTCCAATGAAAGATCGAATTAGGTATGGCGTTGTTGGTATGGGTCGCCAAGGCGAACGTTACATTCGCCATATCCAACACGATACCAATCACGCAGATCTCGTTGCCGTCACACGCGTAAACACCCGTAAAGGAAAAGCAGAGGCGAAGGCCCTCGGAGTCGCCTGGGCAGAATCATGGCAACACCTTATTCAAACTCCAAACGTTGATGCGATTGTCATCTGTGTTCCCTCTTCCTTGCATCGGACCATAGCAACCACAGCCCTAGCGGCTGGAAAACACGTCATCCTCGAAAAACCCCTTGCCTCAACACTTCAGGATGGCAAGGCCATAATACAAGCCGCTGCGAAAGCGCAACGACAAGGCGTCCTTCTGTTTTTTGCTCATACCCTCCGATACTCAAACGTCGTAAACACAGCAATCAAACACCAACACCGCATTGGCACGCTTCAGGGAATAAATCTGACACAGCGGCTCGAACATAAACCTCAAGCATGGGAACACAGCAAGCGTGACGCTGGCGGAGGGAATATCATTCAGACTGGCGTACACATGTTTGATCTTGCGCGTCACATCTCCCAAGATACAATTACACACGTGTCGTGTATTCTTGGCCGAGTATTAGAGAAGGAAGTGGAAGACCAATTCACGGCAATCATGAAAACCCGCCGAGGCATTCAAATTACGCTCGAAGGATCCAAGTATCTCCAGGGACGAAATGGAGGAATCGAATTGCTGGGCCCGAAAGGGATGCTCATAGGCGATCATGTTCGAAACTCTCTTGAATTCGTGAACCACAAGGGCTCAAAAACAATTTCAGTTGGCGAGATGACCATGACAGTGAAGAACGTGCTCAAGGATGCCACCCGAGCATTTCGTCGAAAAGAACCGTTGAAGATTACCGTAAACGACGGGATGGCCTCACTGGCAATTGCTCATGCGTGCTATCGGTCAGCTCAGACTGGAAAACGTGAGAAAGTCATCTATTTAAACCGACAATGAAACGTGGAGATTACCCTACACCATGATTTCTATTCTGATTATCCTTCTGCTCAACGCTCTCCTCGTTCTCATCGTCGCCACACTCGTCCCAGGAATCACCGTGAAAAACTATGGCGCAGCGATCGCCGTCGCCCTGACCTACTCCATCCTCTCATGGCTGTTTAAAGGCATCCTCGTCTTTCTCGCTTTCCCGCTTATCCTCGTCACATTCGGTTTGTTTCACCTTGTGTTAAACGCATTCCTCTTATGGGTTACGGACAAAATACTCGACAGCTTCGAAATTACCGGCGTCACACCTCTCGCGATCGGCACCGTGTCGCTGACAATAGGTGGTGCACTGGTCAACTATCTCGTTGGACACTGACCGAAACGCTCCCGTAAAAACATCATCAAAAAATCATTATGGCATCCGAGGCGTGTGACGTTCCCATGACAATTCGGTGGTACACTGCATGCGCATATGGGGCAGATTTAGACACGCCACATGATGCGTGCGTCATCTATGTCCCTTTCCCCGCTTGCAGGGAAACCCTGTCCCGAGCATGGTCGAAGGGGTTGGGATGGAGGGATTCATGATTCCCTCCACGTGTTCCGATTATGAGTCTAACGTAGTTCTAATGGAGGAGGCGTCATGACAGCATTACTAAGAGAGACAAGTACGTCACTTGGGATTCTTGCGATTATCCTTCTCGTATTTAGTATCTCTACATCACAAGCCCAAACGAAAATCACGGCAAACTTCGAGAGCGTGGTTGTGGAAGAGACCGCATGTGGCCTGTCGTCCGCATGGCCCAACTCCTTCGCCAAAGCCACGATTAGACAGAGTGATGGAAGAACAAAGATCACCGTCAAAGTAAAAGAAAGCGTGCCTGATGTTCTCTGGACCGTTTGGATCAGGATGGCAGGGGAAAGTCCATTAGCATTCAATGGCATGTCCAGAATGGGATCAACACCGATGGCACCCATCGCTGCAATCAACGACCTTGCCTCTGTCACACCAGACGGGAATATTGACGACAATGCATTTCCAATCGGGACAGGCGATAACGGAGAAGGATCAGACAACGTGATTAATGGATTCTTCACCGATACAGATGGCAACGGACGTTTAAAGATTGCACTTGATTTTCCTCTTATACGAGGCGCAGTTCCGTTTCATGAAGTGAATGATAGCTTTAGCCCTGTGGCCATTGGAACAGGTCCGCTCGTTCCGTTCACCCTTCGCATCGTCAGTCACTGTGAAGACAATGTCGGACATGGCCTCGTCCCCGGTGGCCAGCTAGATCCGGAAACAGAACAGCCACTGAGCACCGGACACGAAATCTGGTTTGAGTGGGACTTCTGATTTTCAAGGCGTGACTTCCCATGTGCGTGGCGCGTACACCCGCACTTCGGAATGCGTCATATCGATATCACCCTTTGCTGCAACGTCACACGTGCGCCACAGACTTGCAAGGACATCCCATGCGTTGTTCTGGAGATGTTGATACCTTAACAGGCACCATCGTGGTCTTTCGGGATACCGTTCATGAGGCGCTCGCAATCATTTGAGTACGTCTTTCCATCGCATCCGCACACTGGATCAAAGACCTGAATACAGGCGTCAGGCCGCTCGACACATACGCCCTGTAAATCAGCTGACTGACATTGAGCGCTCGGGAGATCACAGATGTGCCCCTCGGCGCATGACAGACCTTGGATGCCTCCACATACCCGTTGAATGGTCAGTCTCACCACGGGGTTTCGCCAATCGCGGTCCTCTGGTTTTAGATCTCCGGGCCCGTGAATGCCAGTATGGAGGTATACAAACCCCTCTCCCCTGTCATTGGTGGATACGCCTTCTCCGCGGCAGGTTGTTCCAGGAATTGACTTGCAGAGTTCGTCGTTGGTTTCGCTTCCTGCGTCATATGCAGGGACATCCACAACTTTTAGTTTGTTATTATTGGGAACCTTAAAGCCTTGAAGCCCGGCAAACGCATCGTTAGTTGGATTTAACATCGAGATATACGAAAGTCTATTAAAGTCCCCGCCTGCCCTCACGGTTAAACTTACTGAGCCTCCTGGAAACAAGGTTCCCTGTCCTGACTTGACGACATTCGCGACGTCAGCAGACCGAAGGAAGATAGCTGACAGGTCCGCTGTACTCCCAGATTCTGCACCGGTTGCTAGCGCTTGACTCGCTGGCATCCCGAGCTCGAAGAATGTCGATTGTGTGTTGTGACTCCAGATCAATGGTGCCGACATCCGCTGTGCTTTGGTCAGGTTTGTTATCGTCACGGTGTAGCCTGGGAGTTCGTCAGTGGTTTGTGCATGCAACGGGGTTGCTAGGGCTAGGATGATACTGAATAGAGCTAGTCGGGTAAATAAGACTGGAAGCTGTTTACGCACGATGTTTTCTCCTTCACGGTTCGCCAAACGTGACGCTTCAAGCATATACCTAAGTTGATCTCCAAAACTAGTGTGATGCTAGAAACGACATAGGGGCAGCTGAATCCTGCGAGCCGCAGCATCGGAAGGATCCCCCCCACCCCCACCTTCCCCCGCCAGGGGGGAAGGGGTACCATATCCGCCATCCATCACACGTACTACATTAATTTAACTTTGCCCACGAGGCTGACAGCGTCCCAAGCAACGAGAGCATTGTTGGCCTTCAACAACGCCAAAGCCGCTAGACACGCGCAGACGCATATCCAGAAGGGGACCCTGGATTCCGGGTCAAGCCCGGAATGACGAGGACGAAATACATCGTGTTCCAAAATTACATTGCATAAGACGGAATATGACTGATCGCATCACGCCAACATTGACACTTTGCGATGGATGGAAAGCGGTTCACTCATACCTTTTCGATTCGCTTACGGATTGCCTATCGGCTGATCCGCTTGCTGTTCGCGGCACTCTCATTCTTGTTCCCACTTCTGCTTCGGGACACATCCTTCAGTCTGCGTTGGAGCGCGAACTGCTGCAGGATTGCTCGGCGGTCGTTCTTCCATCAATTTCTACCGTTCATCTGTTTCTTGAGGATCTGGCGGCACGATCTTTGGGCGCGGTCACTTCTGTCGAACCGCTGTTTCGGCAGGCCCTTCTTGAAAAATGTCTCCACGACGTTGCAGACACGGAATGTGCGCCCCCATTTACGGTTCGCACCGGACTCTCACGACGCATCCTCTCGCTTTATGATCGAATGTGTCTTGCGGGCTACAGCCTCAATGATTTTGCAGAACGCGCTTTCGGAGAGTTTAACGCCACAGATGATGCCGGGGCGGAGCGTATGGCGCAGCAAACACGGTTTCTCCTGGAGAGCCTACGCCGCTATCGTGCGCAGCTCGCTTCCTTACACTTCCACGACGCCGTCACACAATGCAACGCACTCCTCACCCATAGTGTACGTTCTCCCTATTCACACATCCACGTCATCGGTCACGAAACACTTTCACCAGCACACCTTGCCTACTTCACTGCTACCCCTGGGATCAAATCAATCAAGATCAGTATCCCGTCGGGCATAAGGCAGCATGTCTCCGTCAAGGCACTCGAAAGGGTCTGTACTGTGGCAATTGTCAGCGTCGATGCCCCATCGCCACCCCCAACCCTTATCGGTCCTATCGATGCATCCCCAGGCATATTCATCGCACGAGATCGCGCCGAGGTGATGCGGAACATCACCAGGTTGCTGAAGATGTTACACACGCAAGGAACACTACCTGACCTCGACGCCATCGCCGTCGTTCTTCCGAGCCCCCTGCCCTATCTCTATCTTGCAAAAGAGATCTTTGGGCAAGCGGGAATTCCCTATCAACTGCAGGACGACTTTCCTCTTGCCACGGAACCCTACCTCGCTGCGGTCGATCTTATCTTTGATTTCCTGGAGCACTCCGAAGACTCTCGCCCCGCGATGCAGCTTCTTCGAAATCCATTCTTTAGTTTTCCAGAAATCAGCGACCATGCGATTGCCGCACTTGAAGCAGAGCTGACCAAACGGCAAATCGTTCAGGGGCATGACGCGTGGATGCGAATGCGTCGTGAGACTCGCACCCAGCCTGTACAGCTTACGATGAAAGGCATGGAGCACCACAATCGCTCCTCGCTTGCTGGAAATGTCGTGACGGTCTTAGCGAAGATCGAGGACGCACTGACTCCCCTGGCCGATCCGTCCACACCTCTCACTCAGAAGTACCGCTGCCTACGCGACTTTCTTCACCAATACGGTCAGAGGACCGGGGGGGCTCTCGGCAATGCTCGACATGCGCGAAGTGAAGGCGCACTCCTAACAATTCTGGATCAGCTCACGCATGCCGCAGACGCAATCGACAATCCGTCGATCAGTGCGCGTGAATTACAAAAAAGGCTCCACCTTGCGATCGAGGC
>JAJDBL010000324.1 GCA_029261375.1 Nitrospirales bacterium | reverse complement strand
GCGACGGGAATCTCAGTGCAGTTCAAAGCCCCGTTCACAACTACACCGCACCTGGAACGTACACCGTGAGCCTCACTGTTAGCGGCCCAGGAGGCGTTGTTGCCGAAACCAAAAACAGCTTCATCACCATTCATACTGGTTCAATCGCGGCCTTCACAGCCACGCCGACATCGGGTACTGATACACTTACTACGACATTTACGGATGCGTCCACTGGGGATTTCACCACACATTCCTGGTCTTTCGGCGATGGCGCGTCAAGTCCCCTTCCAAACCCTGTCCATACCTATACGGCGCCTGGAACCTATGCTGTAAGCCTGACAGTTGACGGACTTGGAGGCATGAACACGGAAACCAAAACCGGCTTTATCACCGTTAACTCCAGTGCTCCACCACCAGCACCACCCGTGAATACCCCCACCCTACCGCCACCACCACCTCCAGGTACGACGGTATCGTTGACTGTCGCGACTGCTGGAACTGGCAATGGTAGTGTCACTGGCTCACCTGGCAACATCAATTGCCCTCCATCGTGCAGCGAAACCGCTGTTGTTGGAGAGGCCGCAATCTTAACTGCTACCCCAGACAGTGGCTCCACATTCACCGGGTGGAGTGGCGTGAATTGTTTGCCGAATGCAACGTGCGCATTTACGATACAAACAGGAACAGTCGCTACTGCCACATTCGCAGAAAACAAAAATTTGACCCCTGATGCCGAAGATCAACCTGATCTCACGGGGAACATCAGCGAAATTAGACATTCTGTTCATACCGCTGGCCATCGGGTGGTGGTCGAACTCACCGTTCAGAATGATGGAAGTGGAACCGCGATTGCACCGATCTCTGCATCGTTATTTCTATCCGATGATAGTACCCTTGGTGGAACTGATGATCAGGGACCACTACATACCGTCATCATCGGGGACGACCTAGAGCCAGGCGAGACCTCGCGTCCGATGAAATTGAGAGCGACCAATCAGCCCGCATCAGTCGTTGGGAAAACCGCGATTGTTGTTATTAGTGCGGCCAATGATAGTCAGGAAGACAGTAACGCGGTCTCAGGTCTAATCGAAGAGACTCCGGATCTTCCAGGTGAACCTCAACCCGACCTAGCGGGAACTATCACATCGGTCAAACGGGTAGTCAAAGACGTGGGAGACAAGTTAGTTGTGAAGTTTGATCTGCACAACGACGGAACAGACACGGCGACTGGACCTATCTCGGTAGGATTGTTTCTATCCGCCGATCAAGTCCTGGACGCGACCGATATCAGGCTGGATACCGAAAGCGTTCCAGGTGATCTTGGCCCTGGTGAGCAATTGGTGTTCGATCCCGACAACCCGATTAAGCTTGTAGCGAAAGGCCTCCCACCGACGGTTGGGCAGTTCGTAATCCTTGTGGTCGACGATGTCAATGGCGTCGCTGAAAGTAACGAAGGCAACAATAACGATACGCGGGAAGTTGTTGGTGAGGAGTAAGTAGGGATCTGCAAAAAACCGCGCGTATTTACGATTCAATCGATTATCAGAAATCAGTTGCCGAGTGCGATGATGCGCACTCGGCAAGTCGAGCCTTTCCGGTACGCATAACTAGCTCTTCGTTTTTTACTCCCGCCTTATCGGCTAGCTAGTGCTGAACGTAGCCTGGTAGCCTGTGGGGTATCGCGTATCAGATGTGCGAGTGAAGTAGAGGTCGTCCAGATAGTCGCGACGCAATGCGATGTGCTAACACGCGGACGAACCCGCACTGAGGAAGGGTCGATCGAACACCAGTCCATACTCGCAGCCACGCACGGTCAAGGTTCTGCCTCCCCTCTCTGGTTGCGATATCATCCATGTACGCTTTAATGGCATTCATTGCTGATGCCGTGTGACCGACAGATACGTTGTCGGCGGCGTTGTGTACCTCAACAAACCATGTGTTAAACCCGTAGAACTTGAGCGTATCGTAAGCCTCAAGATAGGGACCCCCGATACCCGCAAGCTCAACCGCAAGATTCAGGCCAAGAATTTCTGGAAGAAAGAGGCGTGGAAAGCATGCCACGGCGAGCCAGAATGTTGGAACGTCAAACGAGGAATCATCAAAGCCAGACCAGTGAGCGAAGTCCAGAGAATCGAACGGCGGAATAGCCCCTCCCATTTCGGCCAACAACTCCCGATAGAGATTTGCATGATGATGTCGTGCGTCGCCTACGCCGACTTCGTCGAAAAGAATCTGAAATAGAGCTCCGCCAACAGCCGTGTGAATGACTCCAACGTTGGTGATATTTTGAAGCCACGAGCCGTCAATGAGAATCAAAGGTGCAAGCTGAGTGGCCGATTCAATGAACTCTTCTTTTGACTGTCGTGGTGCCCCCTCAAACGGGCGATATGAGTCGACCTGCTGACGATGCTGTGTGTAGACCCAACTCTCAAGGGCGTCGGGATGATAATGCATACTCGGCAATGGCCGCTCACCACTACGCATCGTGCATTCAGCTCGTTCGAGACGGTCCCTCACATATCGCTCGGCTACTGGGAGTATATCTGGAAACAACTCAACGTTGACAAGGTAATAGTAGAGGTCTCGAACCGAACATCCCTCATAGCGGGTCCGACTCCGCTCGCGAAACGAGGCATGGGACCAGGCACGATGCTCCATACTCATCGACTCCTTGCCTACGACACCTGTCAACGGCTTAGATGACGAGGATGGACTCGTCTTGCCTCTCGCCTCGTCGGGTAGAGGAAGACAGTTGATCCAATCGCGGATGGTCTGCAATTCGACGTCGGAGAACACACCAACCATCGGTCCCCCAAATTGTACGAGATCGCGAAGAAACGGGCTCTTATCAGGCTGTCCAGGAACAACAAAACGCGAGGTCGCCAACATATCGAGGAGGGGGGCAGGGTCAAAGTTCTCCGGATCAAGCCACTCATCAATCCGCCGCGTGCCTAGCTTCCGGCCTTTGTGATAGCCAAAGGCGTGTGGAGCCTTGCGGCGCAGGAGATCGCACACAGCCTTACGAGGATCTGGAGCAGCCAGATGGCTCGTGTTTCTCGCACTATCAACCCATCGCGACCACACGCGCATGCCGATGGCCACACCGCGCCACACACGCTCCCAGAGGCCAAGACGATCTGTTCCCGCGTGTTCCTGTAAAAAGATCTCTACGGCTTCCAATGCAAGCGCCTGCCCTTTTTGGACGTATATAGGATCGACACGACCCTGATCAGGATGTGGCAGCGTATTGGCGATCGATACCTCGCTAAGAAGTACGGCACCTAGGGGTGCGTTGACCAAATAGTGCCAAGCCAGGTTGAAACCGAGCAGCTCAGGAAGATACGCACGCGGAAGTTGCCCAAGACTGAGGAGCAGGACTGGAAGCTCGAAACCAAAATCGAAGAAGTCCTGACGCTCGACAAACCCTCGAGAGGTCACAGCCTCAAGCGACCCTCCTATCCGCTGAAACAGCTCGTGATATGCTTTGGTATAGTGCCCGCATGCCTCATGTGGCCTTACGGTATGAGCATAGAGGTGTGTCAGTCGCGCACCAACATTCGTGTGCGCGAGTGGGACCCGCACCCCACCCCGGAGCCAACACCCATCAACCAACGCCGTCGGCGTATATTGTCGGAAAAAGTGCTCGACTGCATTGCTGCTGCTTACCTTCTCCCATGGGCGCGCATATTCTTCAGATAGTGCTCCGAGATAGGCCACAATGTTCGGAAGATTTTTTGCATCATCCCCCTGGAACGCACCTAGTTTTCCAAGTAGCTCATCAGAAGAGGTCGACACCGCGTGGATATGTCCACACACAACATCCTGCGCCAACGGCACCACCTCGGGGTATTCATCAATGTTGACGAGATAGTGGTAAGCCGAACGGAGGCTACTGACCTTCCGAGTGGGATCCACTGAAACGTCTCCGCTATCAAACGACAGCTCAATCTCGCGGTCAGCAAGTGAAGGAGAAGAGACAGAGGTCATGCCAAGTCCACGCAACTAATCCAGTTCAAATTGCGATTGCCAATCTACGTCATCTTTGAGCGGCGCTTGTAAATATTTTTCCAGAATATACGTCCCAACGATCAGAAAATCCATTTCTGTTCTCATAAAACACAGGTAGGCATCTTGTGGGGTACAGACCACCGGCTCCCCGCGTACGTTAAAACTCGTATTCACCAAGACAGGGCAATCTGTGAGCCGATGAAACTCGCTCAGCACATCGAAATACGCCTGGTTGGTTTCCTTGTTGACCGTTTGAATACGCGCAGAGTAATCAACATGTGTAACCGCAGGGATATCTGATCGGGGAATGTTGAGCTTCTCAATCCCGAACAATTTCTCCTGTTCGTCGGTCATTGCAATTCGCCGTTTATCCCGTACCGGCGCAACTAACATCATGTATGGCGACACGCTTTCAAGATCAAAATACTCGCTCGCGTGGTCACGCAGTACACTCGGTGCAAACGGTCGAAAACTTTCCCTAAACTTGATTTTTAGGTTCATCACCGCCTGCATTTTCGTTGACCGCGGATCCCCCAAGATACTTCGTGCCCCAAGAGATCTCGGCCCAAATTCCATACGACCTTGCAGCCATCCGACTACTTTCTCTTGGGCGAGCCGATCTGCAGCAATACGGATCATTTCCCAGTATGAATGCTTCGTGTAGGTT
>JAJDBL010000323.1 GCA_029261375.1 Nitrospirales bacterium | reverse complement strand
GTACTGTCCTGCTCGACCTCGACTGAGAGGTCAATGAGAGAAACGTTTGGAGTGGGGACGCGGATGGCTACGCCGTCTATTTTGCCTTCCAGTTCAGGGAGAACCAGATGCAGTGCTTTGGCCGCACCAGTCGACGTTGGGATCATGGACAGTGCCGAGGCTCGGGACCGACGTAGGTCTTTGTGTGGGAAATCAAGGCTTGGCTGATCATTCGTGTAGGAATGAATCGTGGTCATGAATCCATGACGAATGCCAAAGTTCTTGACGAGAACATGTGCAACGGGTGCGAGACAATTGGTCGTACAGGAGGCATTGGAGATGATCACATGTGAATTGGGATCGTAAGCAGTCTCATTGACACCCATTACGAGAGTTACATCGGCATCTTTTGAAGGTGCAGTGATAATGACGCGCTTCGCTCCGGCTGTGATATGGGCACTTGATGCTTCACGGCCGGTAAAGTGGCCACTAGATTCGACGACGACATCGATTCCTAGTTCTCCCCATGGAAGTGTCTGTGGATACCGTTTCTCGAAGAACTCAATGGATTGTCTCCCGACGAGTAGTTTGCCTTCTTTGAGGAGAATCTCGTCCGGAAGTACCCCATGCACGGAATCGAACCTCAGTAAGTGAGCTAACGTGCTCAAATCGGTCAGATCGTTGACCGCCACACATTTGATATCCGGATCATTCAACGACGCTCGGACAACCGAGCGCCCAATTCGTCCAAAACCATTGATTGCAACTCTCGTCGCCATAACGGGTATCCTTCCTATGCTCGGGATTCGCTGTCGATCAATTGCCTCGTCCTATGGCCACATAAAATGGACGGTATTCTGCCGATTGGCCGTGACAAGCACCTTATCCCGAGTCTTGACGTTTGCTCCTCTGCGCACCTCAACGTCGTAACGTCCTGGCTTAAGGTCGAGAAAGAGCCATGGTCCTGTCACATGGGAAGCAGGGATTCGCCATTCGCCATCCCCATCAACATTGTGAATAGAGACCGAGACTAGTGCGAGATACGCTCCTCCAGATTCGGTAAACACGAGCTTGAGTGGAAATGGCGGGTATGTGGCCTGGATTTCCGCCTTTCCGACCCCGGCGGCAAAATATCGCAGGTCCACGAACTGATGAACGCGAAATACGCTTAACACAGAGCCCCCTTTTTCGTTGTCCAGGAGTTCTAGTGCGTCTCCGAGCTCTGACTCACGTGCGATGGGTTTTCCTAACCCGACGGTCGCATTACCGAGGAGTACCAACAATACGACTCCCAGGAGAAAAAGGTGCTTTGACGGTGTGTCTACGCCAATACTCGCCATGCTATCGTTCGTCATTGCGTTGCCCTCTTCCCCTCGTGGGGTTCCCCTGTTGTTCATCTAGCTCTGTAGGTGTAATGCAAGATGCGTTCCCCGTGGTAAGAGCAGAGCCATAGGAAACGTAAAGCGAGGCCTCATAGGAAAACTCCTGTTGTAATCCTCAGACTTGGAGGCATGAGCTGATGCGGTTCGCAACACTCATCCTCTCTGTGTCGTCGCAAAATGCCTCATCTCTGTTGAGATTCACCCTCCCATCGTTGTGCGTGAGTGTGACATGAGGGCATGCACATGTGAATAGTCAAAGTGGCACTGGTCTTGCTGCGTAAACGTAGGAGCGATGGAAACCCGTTCCAACTCTTGAGAATGAGGACAACCTTATGCCTAAGCAGAAATGGGGAGTAGGCGAACCGAGACGTACTTTCCGAGGTTCACACGGAATCCTTGCCTGCGACTCTCCACGCATCGACACGGGGAATCTGAAGAGCGTGGCAATGGAGGCGATGCTCTCCGATATCAATATGTTGGTGCAATGCCATCCGCATCGGTCAGATCGGAACGCTCTCGACCCCAGGGTGGTGGAGGCGATCAGAAAAGTACCGCGACATGCGTTCGTTGGTCTGCGTCTTCAGAATGAAGCCTATGGCAATTACCCGCTTCCTATTGAATATGAACAGACGATTTCCCAGCCCTATATCGTGGCGGTGATGGTTGATCTCCTTGATATCGGAGAAGAAGATACGATTCTCGAAATCGGGACGGGGTGTGGATACCAGACCGCTATCCTAGCCGAGTTGGCTGGCACCGTCTGCACAGTGGAAATCATTCGGCCGTTAGCACTTCAAGCTAAGGAGCGCCTGCGAGGTTTGGGGTATACAGACATTGAGTTTAGAATCGATGATGGCTACGCGGGATGGGAAGACTATGCATTGTTCGACGGCATCATCGTCACTGCTGCCGCGGCGTCTATTCCAGCGCCATTGGTTCAGCAGTTGACGCCGGGTGGTCGCTTGGTTATGCCATGTGTTGTGAAGGGCGAGGATCAGAATCTAATTGTGTTGGAGAAGGAATGCACTGGAAGCGCACACGTTCAGACGATATTCTCTGTTCGTTTTGTCCCCCTGACGCGCGGCCGACCACGAGGTTTCTAAGTAACTCAGCGGATCTTACGCACGAACTGACGCATTTTGGGACTGTCCCTTGCGGTCGTGTGTAGAGAAATACCCCGATACAGTCACTGTCTCCCTGGACGCTGTCGCTCTCGTTCCGTAGAACGGCATCTGTAGACTGCGTTTCTTCGCCATAATCAACGTGCATATTTGTTCCGCTGACTTGAATATTGCTCGTCGAGGTGCCGGAGTGGGTTCACAATTGTCGCTGGCATGGTGATTGCTGGAGTAATTGATGACGGAGAAGCAGGCATCACAAAAGAGGAGGGTGCGATGAACGTGCAGGCTCAAACCCAGACAGTCAGCGATGTGGTGGCGACGAATGCTTTGCGTCTTCAAAAAGGCTCACGAGGAAGAGCAATTGCTACGGGGTTGCTTTCGCATAAGGTCAGTGGCGCACCGGTGGTGGATATTGATGGGAAGTTCATCGGGTTTATTAGCGAGTTCGATCTGCTTGGAGCACTGCAGTATGGACAAGACCTTGACGTGCTGGTCGCCGAAGACATCATGACGAAGTTTCCTCAGTCTATCGCCCATACCACATCGATTGAGGATGCGGTCACCATCATGCGGGAGAATCACTTCCTGAATCTTCCTATCGAGAAAAATGGCATTGTCACCAAGACCATCACCCGTCATGACCTTCTCCGTGCATGGCTTGGGATCAATCTTAATACTGAGTGGGAACATTTAAGCGCGCGTTAACTCGGCGGGAGCGTCAGGAGGGAATTCTATGCGTGATCTGAAAACCATAGTCTTGGGAACCGACTTCTCGCAATCAGCGAACGCGGCATTGACCTATGCCATTGGTATTGCGAAAAAGTTTGATGCTCGTTTGGTCATTGTCGTGGTGTATGACGCCGTGCATCTTATGATTGAGATGCTTCCAGAACTGGGCCCGGTGCCTGAGGAATTTCCATCGAACTTTCCTACACGCGAGAAACTCCAAAAAGCGTTGGATGGGCTTGCCGCTCAAGCAGCAGCTGAAGGTGTTCAGACGGAGACTCAAATAAAGGATGGCCGGGCGTATGTCAGCCTGATTCAAGTCGCGAGAGACATGAAGGCCGGCATGCTGATTATGGGTACTCGCGGACTAAAGGGTGTTGATCACTTTTTGATTGGGAGCACTGCCGAACAGGTGGTTCGGATGTCTCCATGTCCAGTTCTTACGGTACGAGTTCCGGTGAATGGCCGTAGTCCGAAGGAGATTCCTGACATCAAGCACATACTCGTCCCCGTGGATTTCTCGATGTTTTCGCAGGAAGCGGTGGAGTGTGTTGTGCCCACTGCGAAACGGTTTAATGCTGAAGTGTACCTCGTGCATGCTATTGAGCAATACGTCTACGTATCTTCGCTGCATGGCTTCACCACACGGTCTGCAGCCGATGAGAATGAGCGAAAACGCGCGTCGGACCAAATGACGAAACTTATTCAGATGTTTCACGACAATGGCATTCAGGCAACAAGCAGGATCTGTGAAGGCCTGCCAGACGCAGAGATCATGAAAGCCGCCCAAGAATCCCATGCGGACCTGATCGTGATGGGCACACATGGTCGCACGGGTTTACAGCACACACTGGTCGGGAGTGTTGCGGAGAAAGTGGTACGCAGGTCTTCGTGTCCAGTGATGACGGTCAAAAGCCCGACATTTAGCTTCGCGGCGCCTTAGCGGTGGCTTCGGAGGATGTATGCGAGGGCTCATTCATACATGAAACGCACACTGTTAGCTGTTGATGGCTCTATTCAGGCGTTGGATGC
>JAJDBL010000322.1 GCA_029261375.1 Nitrospirales bacterium | reverse complement strand
AGGGGATATTCCTGACGAGAACGCCAACAGCATCATTGTGGGAACCGGGAAGTACGAGGATACCGAAGGAAGGGTACGGCTTTCTGGGGCAGTCAACTTGACGAACTGTCCGGAGTCGATAGTCATAGACTGTTTATTCGTCCTCGACCTCGAGATGTAGAGGAGATGACTTGATGAATACGGAAAACAGCAGCGTGAAAACACAGAGAAACTCATGGCACCGATGGAGTCTGTTGCTACTGATGCTGTCCGTGATGGGGGCTATCCCACAGATCTCTATGGTCGCACATGGGCAAGAGCAGGCCACTGTGCTCAAAGAAGCGCGTGCCCAGATCCACCTCGAGGGATCAGGCGATTGGATGCGCGAGAAATTCTCCAGAGATCTGGAACCCATCGCATTGACCCCAGGTGGAGCAGGAACACTTGTCGTTCTCTATTCCAAAAAGGCAGGCCTATCAATGCCCGTATGTACCGGATTCGACTTGGTCATGGGCGCGAAGAAAGGCCGGGTGATCGCTGGATGGGAATGCGATGCAAATCGATGCAAGGACTAGACTGAATGCGAACTGAAGACATTCTCCACCGATGAACAGTGAGATATGATGTTCGCTATAACAACGTCGTAATGTCGCCCTCACCCACCCTCTCCCCCGTTTCGGGGGGAGAGGGGCTTTTCGTTCCGCTACGCCCTCTCGCTTAGATCAAAATATTCGTGCCTCCCCCATCCCGTACCACGAATTGCTTTTTCGAGATACTCCCCCGCAAGGGGGGGGAAGGGGCCTGCCTTTCATATAACACACGTTTTCCTCGTACCCCTGTAACGCTCTGAGACCTTCGTAGACTATTGCAGTATGAAGACGTCATTTCGTGATATTGATGGCTATGGAATTCCCGTCATCTTCCTCTCTACAGGGACGACCTGGCTAGGCCGTGACAGAAAAGTGATCATTTCGTGACGGTGCTGTTAATGAGATTTGGTATCCATAATCCAACACAACGATTATCAATCAATCATCCTGTGTGGATGCGTTGGAAGGAGGGATGTCATGCAATGTGATCGATGTCAGGGATTGCTCATTCATGAAGACAGCCTGAGTGTGAACAACGATTATTCGAAAATCAGTTACCTGCGCTGCGTCAACTGCGGGCAGTATTTGTTTGTTGGCGGGAAGGGGATGACATATAATCGCTCCACTCATCCACGCCTTCCCGCTGCGGCCTGATGAGAACCGTCACGCTATACGTCACGTTGACATGACACCTTTCTGCACCGAGGCCGATATGGATGTCAGTACTCATTCCAGACCACGACTCAACGTCGTAATCCGCATCGCAACTTCAGCGGACGGGAGGCTTCTTGCTCCTATCTACAATGAGGCGATTAGCTCTGGGTGCAGCACCATGGATACGATTCCAGTTGATACGACGTATTTCGCCACCCTTCTTGCTGGCTTTACCCCTCGTGAATCAATTCTTGTCGCCGAACAGGATCTCGGCATCATGGCTTGGGGCATCATCAAACACTATAGCGATCGTCCTGGGTACGTCCATGCCTGTGAGACCTCTGTGTTCGTTGCGCGACACGAACAGGGCCAGGGTGTTGGGACGGCACTCCAAACCGCGATCATTCAGAAAGCACGGGATTTTGGATATCGACATCTCGTCGCAAAAATCCTGGCCGTCAACGCAGGGAGCATCCGTTTCCATCAAGGATTTCAGTATGAAGTCGTCGGCACACAACGCGAGATAGGATTTTTGAACGGCGCGTGGCATAACGTCGTGATCATGCAGCGCGTTCTCAATGACGTCCAACCCACGGAGAGAACATGATGACAACTCTCGGACTTGCCCCTCCTTCGGAGGCCCGCTCGGTTACTAGCTCGCTCTCTCGTCTGTTTGCCACCCTGGATAACGTTGGGCCGATGAATCCCGAGGACGCCGCAGCTCTGCTTCAGCAGGCAGACATCAATCCGCTGGATCTACGTCCCTGGATCGATCTAGACCATACAGCACGCGATAGTTACGGGCGAAAGCTGGTGAGGCGGGGACCGAACTTCGAGCTGATGGTCATGTCCTGGATACCCGGTGACTATAGCGCCATCCACGATCACGGCATCGCAGAATGGGGTGCCGTACAGTATTTCGGCGCGGCTGACCATATTACATTCAAACAACAGAACGGTCTGCTCAGCATCGATGCACGCATGACAATGTCAGTGAAATCCGTCTATCCTGTGGACCATTCGTTGATTCACCTCATGGGAAACTCAGGCTCAACACCATTTATTTCGCTCCATCTGTATGGTCGCTCCGATCCTGCAGAGTCAATTACCGGAAGTGCCCGAGTATTCGATCTGTGGGAAAAGCGCATACAGCGCACAAATGGGGGAGTGTTTTTCTGCCTTCCTGAAGCGGACATCCAGTGGCGCGAGGATGCGCCCGTCGCCGACAAGGAAACGACATGGCTTCACCATCACCTCATGTTGTACCGTGTGGACCACATCCTA
>JAJDBL010000321.1 GCA_029261375.1 Nitrospirales bacterium | reverse complement strand
TTGAGCAAGGAAAAGGGGAAAGGAGGTGAGGTCCAAATGAGTTAGGACAACGAGATTCAGAAGTAAACGATAACGGGGAAGGCCCTGGTTGAAATAATTCAACCAGGGCGAGTTCCTCAACGAGGCTGGGATCCACACTTTCGACGGCGAGGGTCCCAGCCGCAATAGAAAGGAGTCCATAGTATGGCATACATGCATGGGGATGTTCTATCCCCAACTCAATGCATCACAACATCGTTCTCTACGCCGCGAGCCCGCGCCTCTCGGGCTGCCACATCCAGTTCTTCGTTACAGGCAGTGGTAACAGCCTGTAGCGCGTACTTCTACCTGGGTGACCACGATTTCCGAGCATCTCAAGACAAAGGATGGCACCCGTGACTTCGCACAGAGCATCGCCTGAAACTCCACACGATCGCGCGACACGGCAGATACCTGAACCGAGAAGTCGACCGTTCGTTTCATGGTCAGCGTGGGTCATGTTTGGGGGAATGATCGTCATTTTCATCTTACTCGGCCTCAGTGAATGTGTGCCGGATTAGAGAGGAGGAATAACGCATGAGTGGACAACCACCGGGCGCACGGTTTGCGTCTGTACCACCCACACCGGAAACCCGTTCGAGCGGTTTCCGGTCGTCCCGAGAAATGATCAAGCTCAAGATCGCGGGCATCGTCTCCGTCAAGGTGCCACTATTTATAGCGTTTGGCGCAATCCTTCACGATTGGTGGCAGCTGGCGAAAGACCAGTGGGTCATCGATATTGTCATCATCGGGCCACTCCTCGGGTGGATCGACCCCGAAATAAAAGTTTCTCACTTACAGGTTTTTTCCTTATCGGCTCTGATGATGAGCTTACCGTCTCTGATGTTTCTGGAAATCTTCCTTTACAACGTTTTCTCGAACTTCGGCCGGCGGTTCAAAGAGGGAGACATGTATGTCATCTCGTTCGCAGCTACATGTCTCATGTATGTCGGCCTATTGGTTATCGAATACAGAAGCTACATGGCGCGTGTTGCAGCGATAACGAAACCCTCGGTATTTACGATCATGGGAACCCATGTGGCTGCCAGCGCCGAGGATATGGCGATCGCCAGCATCGTCATCATTTTCTCAACCATCTGGCTAGGACTGTTTCTTGCACGATCCATTATCGAACTTGAAAACGAAAGGAGTCACTCATGAAGACTACAGTAGTGGCGCTCAGCGTCGTTGCATTTGTTGTTGCCATCACGGGAGCCACGGTAGGGGCAAAAAAGCCTGAGCCCTACGACATCATTTTCCTGGTCGAGAACTCGGCCATTCTGGCTCCAGGGATCTATCCCAACGCCGAGGCCGAAATCATGGCCATAGTGGGCCATATCGAGAAGTTGGGCAAGCGCCGCGCTACGCGCAAGTTCAATCTTCATGTCATCCCAACAACGAGAGCGAGTGTGGCTTGGACAGGTGGGGCCAGTAGTGTCAAAACACGGTCGGCACAGCTACAAGCCGTTCTCAAACCTCAATCTGGATTGTGCAACGATCTCCTCGGAAGTTTCAGGGCCACCGAGGCGACGGTCCGAGGTATTGAACAGACCGGGAAATCGAGCGCCGTTTGGATCGTGGCGTACCTCCCGGGATTTCATCTGAGTGATCAGCCCTGTAATCCTGACGCAACCCTATCCCGTAATCAGCTGCCACCCCACTGGGATTATCAGCGGCTGTATCGGTCGCCGCTCATCACGCACGTCGTGGTTCTGGGCGTGTATTCAGATCAAAAGTCGTTGTGGTTTGAAACGTTGAATCCAGAAATAAGAGACGACGGGACAAGCCCATACTTCGAAATGGCCAATAAAGACGAATCTGCTTTGACCTACGAAAGGGGAATTTCATGGACACGAAGAGACTAACGTTACCATATCGACTAATCGTACAGGGCAGCCTTTTGGCTGCCCTCCTCCTTACAACTTGCAACGCGGGCGCGGTCACTCTTTCACCGGACCCACGTCAGTCGGCGATTGAACGGACCGGCGACGAGCCCAACATGCACAAGCCGTCGTCTGTTCGAATTGACGTTGGGGCGGCTCAAAATCTCTACCCGATAGAGGTCAGAATTCTACGCCATGACCTTGTCATGCCGTCTGGCTCGCATATCGCCGAACATGTGTACGACCCTGACTCGAAACTTGCCATCGTGACAGACAACAACGATGTCGGCCTCATTCGCCTCAAACACATCGGCGAGCCGGAGGCTGGTCAACAAGACGCGGTTCTTCTTTTCGAGGATCACAACAGAGCAGTAATCACGGGGAACCCCGGCAACGTTGCGGTGCGTGACGCCAAAATACGCGCATGGCGTGAGGCGACGTTTACAGCACCGGCTTTTCGTGTCCATTGGATCCTAGATGCGAGTGGTTCGATGGCCGGAGAGCCCATGCGCACAGTACAGAAAGTTGCTGCTGAAACTATGCGGCGCATCCCCTCCAATCAGTTATGTCGAGTCACTACATTCAATAATGATGTGACCGTGCTGTCGAACAGTCAGACGCAGTGCGCCCAAGCCGCCGTGGGTCTTGAAACAACCCCCATCACCGCCCAGGGGGCAACCTTCTTGTTTAAGGCTTTAATCGAGTCATATGAGGCTGCATTACAACACCCGTCACGCTATGACGTGTTCATTGTGGTTACCGACGGCGTCACGGGAGAGTCCGACAAGGTGAAAGCGCGTGTACAACAGATCAAGAAGACCCTGAACGGGGCGGAAACCTGGGTGCTGTGGGCAGAACGATTTGACCCCACCGCGCTCGATGGCGTTGCGGATAAGCAACTCCACGGGGACATCGCGACAACACTTCGCAATCATCTTCACTCCTTCGCAGACGAAACGAACGGATGGCGGACGCTTCACATAGGGCCTCCCCTAACCAACGGGAGGAGGTGATCATGGCTGTTGCATCGAAAAAGAGCGTGCCCGGCGCCTGGGGTGTGTTTCTGCTGATGGGAAGCCTCTGCGCGGGCGCAACCTGGCTGGCCTACAAGACAGAGTGGCACCCGTTCCTGGTGGGGTTTAGCGGCCTCATTGGGGCGGCGGTGTTGGCAAGCGTCATTGAACTGAGAGGCGCCATCAATAATAAACGTGAAATCAATCAGCGTATGCGGGATGCCAGAACACCAGGCATCTTTCTCGGGAGCGGGCATGTGGCGACTGGCGAAGAGTTAGACCCGTTCCGGACGAACGACGATGGGCGAATGGTGATCGGCTCAGAGGGCCCACGAGCATTGTTCTATGGCCCGTGGGAAAGCAATAACGGAAGCTGTACCGCAATCGCTCCGGCCCGCACCGGGAAAACCGTCAGTATATGTATCAACCTCATCCTGAAATTGGCGGGGTTCGCAACCATTCTCTGTACAGACGTTAAAACAGAGCTGGTTCAGACGACAATGCGTTACGCCAGGGAGCGTTGCGGCAACGACAACGTATATCTGATGAACCCGACAGGGCTCTACGGATTGCCGGATGCCGCACTCAATGTCTTAGCCCCCATTCGAAATGACCTGAAACACAACGAAGGCCGTGAGAGCAGCGCGTTGCTCAAAGAGTTCACCACACAGTTATGTCCAGAGACCCCCGGGCCACAATCGGACGGGAATTACTTCAAACAACAAGCGGAAAAAGTGCTCCAAGCAGGAATTTTGGAAGCCGGGCTGTTTGCACCGGAAGAAACAAACCTAGTGGGAATATACCAACGCATGTTCGCGAGCAAGAGTGAACAAGAGAACATGGCCCGCCGCCTTGCCAATGTCGGTGGATTCGGAAATCTCCCGCGCGATCGCGGCCAGGCGTGGTTAGAACTCCTGCAGGCAGGAATGGAGAAGACTTATGTCCCAGTCCTCAACGAGGCCCAGGAGGCCGTCTATATTTATGATGCGGCCTCTGGTCACTGGTCGCAGTCGCTACAACGTGAAGACTTCAGCTTCGACGATATTCTATACACTCCATCCGTCGTGTATATGACGTTGCCTCTCGATAAACTAAAGGAGTATGCCCCTTGGCAATCTCTGGTTTCTAATCTCTTTATTAAAACTGTGTCGCGTGCGCGCAAGACGCCGATTCCACTCTGCCTCTTGCTCGAGGAGGCAGGAAACCTACCAAAAATTGACGCGCTCCATCAGGCGCTAACTCTGCTTCCAGGGCAGAACCTTCGCCTTTACACCATCTGGCAGGCGTATCAGCAAATCGCCACCATATACGGCAAAGAGTTCCAGAGCATGCTCGTGAATGAATCTCTCCTACATGCATGGTCGATAAGCGATCCAGTACTAGCCGAAATGTTCAGCAAGTGGATCGGAGAAGAAACCATTGTCACAGAATCGTATAACGATCATGGGCGGGAGTTCGACCCCTACACAAGAACGTTTAACAAGGCTCGCCGCCGTGTCCTCACACCGGACGAGATCTTACGGCTCCCCAACAATGAGCAATTAGTACGAACACGTCGTGGGGTGGTGCACTGTCAACGCAAGGCGTATTGGGAAATTGATCCTTTCGTACACCAATGTGACGAGAATCCGTTTGCGCCATCACCAGGATTTCCAGACCCCGTTTCCGTATGGCTGTAATCGACAACCTTACACCGAGCGAGGAAAGCAATGACACGTCCTACAGATGAATTCAATGCGGTCGTCACCGCAATGGAACAACACCATAAGGAAGAAGAAGAGACGCGAAGACGACAAGCCAAAGAACGGGAACAGGCCAAGGGGACGCCGACCTGGCAACCGATGGGCAATGACAAGTGGGCGGTGCTAAATACACAGGGCCGCAAGATTACTGAGATCGAACCGTTCGGCCAACATCCTTCTCTGACACCTAGAGGATTCGCACATGACAAGCCGCCGTCGTACCGACTGACGAAGCATCACTATCAAGACGGCAAGCTCATAAACACAGATGTGGCCACCATGTCTCGCGCACACGCTTTCCGAGAAGGCCGCATGCACGCCACGCAGCATTTCAAACGGGAGTATGAAATGCCGGATATCCAACAGGTACCGGAGAAGGACTGGCCGTCCTATTTAGCGTCGAGACGGCATGATCAACGGCGCACACGAGCATTTAGTGACCTGACGGACCGCCATCGCGTGGAATACGACGCCACAAGGCGCACACATGATGAGGCCATGACAGCCAAGCGAAAGGAATTACGGCAAGTTCATCGCCCCGCACAAGTGCGGAACGAGATCAAAGCACTGCGTGACGAACTGGCGACCCATACACGCTTTCATCAGGTGATGGGCCTGACGGCAGAACGGGTGGGAGAACTCCGCGCCAAGAAGGCGGAACTTCGAAACATCAAACAACGATGGGACGAAGTGATGCGACCCATGAAGCAAGCCAAAGCCAAAGCGCTCTCACGCTTGGAAGCAAAACACACGGCGGAGCGCGTCACCATGCAAGCCCATCTGATCGAGTCCCGGCCGAAAACATATATTTCGGCAATGTCGACTGATCAAGCCAAGACGATGCACGCGTTGCGTAGGGACCGGGATGCCACCCACCGGCTGATGGAGGCATGGGAGCGTGCCAGCAAACCGGAACGTGACGGCAAGACCAGAGTCCTGGAGCGCTCGATTGAGGTCGAGCGCTAGCTTAGAAGGGAGAGGGCGAGGGCCCGTCTCGTTCAAGGGCTCTATTCACCGGGTCACGATAGATCTCAGGTTGTTGGTGTTGCAAATTAGCTTCCAACTGTTTCATTGCGAGGGCGTGTACGTGTTCCTGCTCGGCCAATGCCACGGCGCGCGCAAGATCCAAAGGCCGTAGCTGCTGCGTGATCAGACGGTCCGCCTCGGCCCGTTGGGCTCGGAACTCTTGAAGTTGTTGCGTTAGCGCAGCGGGTTTTTCAAACACCTTCCGCAAGTCGGAACGAGGAACAGCAAGTTGACCTTCAAGATGGCGTATATCACGATCAAGAGTTTCAATCTTATAGAACGCATGGAGTTCCTGCGCTTTCGTCTCTATCTGCTGACGATGGCGCTGCTCCAAGACCGCCCGTTCGTCAAACTGTCGATTGCGCAATCCTATAATCGCGCTGCCACGATCACGGTCATGCCGACGGCTGTTGTAATACGCACGCCACTCTCGCCGTTTCGTTTCTACCTGCTTTTGAACGTCGATGGCTTTGGGCAAGGACGACAGCGGAACATCGGTGACTTTGGCCGCAAAGTCCTTCTTTCGCACGCCGTCCAAATCCCGCGTGGGATTCCGCGCCTTCCCATAGCGATCGACCACCACATACCCGGTACGTCCCGCCGCCAATGCATACCCATGCTCTTCCAGGGCAGCGATGAATGTTCGTCCGTTGTCACTGCGTTCCCACGCGGTGATAACCACCCGGTCATTGCCATGCCGCTGATAGGGCAACAGCGGATGAAGCCCCAGCATGGGGAGCAGCTCCAAGCCTTGTCGTTTTCGCTTCGTATTCTCACGTTTCCGCCGTGCGTTTTCTTCCTTGATGGGACGGTTTTTGGCCTTGATCTGCGCATTCTGCCGAACATGTTGTTCACGCGCGCGAATATTCGTTTCACGTTGCTGGCAGTAAATCTTCCCGTGTTCCTTTTCATAGGCCAAGGCCCACTTCGACAAGTGTTCTTGGCTCTTGTAGATATTCCCCGCCAACCCGGTTTCAGGATGAATCCGGTTCAAGATCACATGCACGTGTTTGTGGGCGGTGTCGTCGTGGGCCACCACGACATACTCATGTGTGTGAAGTTTCAAATCCTTCACCGCAGAACGGGCCGCCGAAAGCATCTCATCCTTGGTGGGATTCTGCTCGGGATCCCACGCCAACGAGAAACTAAAGACAGGCCCCACACGCAACTCACGACCCGCACGATACCCGGCGGCCTTCTTCAACTCGTCGCGATGCATGGCCGTCCACGCCATCACTTTCATCGCCGTCTTGGCATTCTTGGTGAACATGTTTTCGCAGTGCGTCCACAGCACGCGCTCACTCGTCGTGGGCTTCTCGCCAAGAAGTTCATCAACGACCGATGGTTCTTTGTCGTGCAGATAATATTGACCGGCGCCAACGAAGCTCCAACCGGATGCCGCAACTTTTGGCGTCATAGCGCTTTCATGATCTCCCGTTCGAGCCATCGGCACAGGAGATCCACTTTGGCTTGCATACTTTTCACTTGGGATTGGGCGCCGTGGACGTGAGCGAGCTTCGTGAACTGATTAATGTTGTTCACCGCGCCTTTGACTTGGGCAATCAACGCTGGATCGGTGACGACCGAGACGGTAGATCGCGCGTGCACCTTGGTACCCAACAACGCCGCGCGCAGAAAGTCACTACGGCTCAAGCCGGACCGCGCGATGCTCGTTTTGATGACCGCGCTATCGTGCGGATTCATCCGGCAACTAAATGTGTCGCCAAGGGCGTCATCATCTTTCGTACGCGGGCGCGCCATAACAATGGATCCTTATTTGACCCGGCGAAAGCCGGAAAGCGGGGTGACAACGGGGGTGCAACCCCCTACAAGATGTCGTGTTTTTGTATACAAAAACCCATCTTGCTACCTGCAAAATTATACCAAATCGCGAACGGAAATATCAACGGGTGACAAGGTAAAACGACAATGAATCCACAACTAGCGATTGCAGAGAACCAGACCCGCAACCGGCATCATTATGACCTTGGGGGTGAAGCTGCCGCGCGGGCCTATGGAAAAGAATGGATCACACCACCAAGGTCATGTGCCGTACGGAAGGAGGGATTGCAATGAACCGAATCGACAAGCTGATCGAACAAGCCAGGCGTGTGGACGCACGAATAAAAGCGGAACAGGCCAAGGCACGAGAGCAGGAAAAACAACACGTGGAGCGAACGCAAAGACGAATTGGGCAGGTGGTCTATCGCTTGCTGCAACGAGAACCGAACAGCGACCTCAGTCGTGCGATTCACCGGCTCTTGGACTCGGACAAACGGGTCTCAGCGAAAAACAAAAAGATGATGGCATCCGATGCTCGTGTTCCGACAGAAACACACCGCGACATCTCAGTCCTCGAGGTTGCAAAGTGAATACCCGTGCATGTCACCGAAGGATTGCGCGGAAGCGTTCCCATGGGAATAGGTCATTTACATATGGTGGCTAGTCAGGGATCGGTACCCCAATTCGGCAAGAGAAAAGGTATCGAGCATGTCATCGGTGGAGGAATACAAATCAACGTGATAGTCCGCATGTTCGAAATCCACCTCAAAGCGCGCCTTGGCATGGTGGAACATCGCATAGGTTTCTTCGGAGCTCCGCCCTTCATGCTCTTCTTGGTACACCGACACGTGCTGAGCATGATCAATTTTTTCGATGTGGATATAGGCCATGGTATTTCCTTTCGCCCCGAGACGCGGCGGATATTCCTCTTCTACGTCGAGATCGACGATTTGTAAACAACTTTTATGACTCCGGCACCACACCATGTGTGGTCGCCGGCACAGAAAGGTGGTACGAGACCAAGATGGATGATCGAGAGCTTGATGAATTCAAAACGCAGATTAATCTCACGGCTTTCGCGGCTACCCACGGCTATCAGGTAGACCGGAAGAAAAGCTGTCGCAGTAGTATCGTCATGCGGCGGGGAAAGGGGGATAAGCTCCTTGTGTATAAGTCCCACCGAAACGAATGGCGTTACTGGGCAGTACACAATCCTCCGGACCGCGGGACGATCATCGACTTTATTCAACAACGCGAGCCGGGGAAAACACTTGGCGCCATCCGGCAAGACCTGCGCCCCTGGATCGGCGCACAGGTGCAGCTCCCCTCCCCGAGCACCTATGTCCCTGATGTGACCCATACGCCAAAAGACCGGCAACACGTCATGGAAGCCGTCTCGACGATGGAACGTGTCACCGAACATCCCTATTTGCAGCGCCGGGCCCTTGGAAAAGAAACGACATGGGATCCGAGATTTCAGGGGTGTGTCTTGCGTGATTCTCGTGGAAATGTGGTGTTTCCCCATCGAGATATGGAGGGAGTG
>JAJDBL010000320.1 GCA_029261375.1 Nitrospirales bacterium | reverse complement strand
GCGTATGTGCTCACTGCACCCTATCAACGCTATGTAATATGTTGGATACAGCAATATGCATGCCAGAATGCATAGCCAATGACAGGGAAGAAACTTATTACCCATAAACGATAAATTATAACTTTACATAGATATGTCAATAACACACAAATAGCACTGAATAAGACCTCAACAGCGTGACAGCTGACAACAATCAACAAACAAAATTGACGGCAATTAAGGTCAGCACCAGTTGATTACCGAGAAACGAACACCGCTAACTGACATCAATGTCCAGCCTCAACAACCTTACACCCCATAGAACAGGTGATTTATAGAATAAGACGCATGAATTGAAGAAGAATTAATCAAATATTTTAATAAAATGCGACAAAGCGACTACTTAGCATGTCTCGTTGCCACAACGTCACCAAAAAACAATAGCCATTGTATATAGACACTACTTGACAGTTAACTATTAACTAAAAAGACTATATATTGTTCCGCAAGTGACATGCGATCATAAAATGAAAACGTGACTAAACTCCTGAATCGTGGTCACCACTCAACGGCCATCTATGAATCAGCCGCTCTCTAAGGCGGTGAACGACACCGGGACAGGCGAAGCCAACAGAGCCACTAAAGATTTCGTGATGGCAGTCCGATAAGTAACGTTGTAAGGAGCCAGCTTAACAACCACTAACGAGGAATAAACCTATGATGCTAGCCGGTTCAAGAGAGATCGTCCTCACGGTTGCGGAAGTCGCAACGTACCTACGAATCCCTAAAGCTACGGTCTACAAGCTCGTACGCCAGGAGAAAATCCCAGCACACAAAGTGGGAAAACACTGGCGATTTATGCGTGACGAGCTTGAAGGGTGGTTGAAGGGCGCCTAGGGCGCCTGCGGTGCGAATAACGTCGGGCTGCACGGCTGTGCCCCGAGCAAACAGAACGCGCTCAATGCTGACAACGTCAGGTTGAACGACTAACGGTACAGTACGACGAGGACAGAATCAGAAACACATCAGACGGCATATCCGCACACCGGGGCATGACCAACCACCACGAATGAGGTCTCGACGCCCCGCCGGTAACGATGTCCCACACTTACCAGGCTACCTCTTGTAACGTCACTCGCAGTACTTCCTCCACCGTCGTCATCCCTTCAAGCACCTTGATCGCCCCTTGCTGAGCCAAGGTCTTCATCCCCTTTTCCACCGCGAGCTTTTGAATCTGCGTCGAATCGGATTTTGACAGGATGAGCGATCGAATGTCATCGTCAACCAGCAGGATTTCGTAAATGCCCTTTCGGCCACGATAACCCGTCTTCATGCAGCTATCGCACCCCACGGCATGATAAATGGTCGCTGGTGCGGATCCCTCATCCAGCCCCAGCTTGATTCGCTCGTCCTGTGACATGGGGCTCGACTGGCGACAGTCCGGGCACAACACACGAACCAACCGCTGCGCAATCACGGCGGACACCGACGATGACACGAGGAAGGGTTCAACATCCATGTCGATGAGGCGCGTCACAGCACCAGCCGCATCGTTCGTATGCAAGGTCGACAATACCAGATGCCCCGTCAGCGACGCGTGAATCGCGATATCTGCGGTTTCGCGGTCTCGAATCTCCCCGACCATGATGACATCAGGGTCCTGACGAAGGATCGCACGCAGCCCGTTCGCAAAGGTCATATTGATTTTGGCATTGACCTGCATTTGGCCGATACCCTTCAACTGGTATTCCACAGGATCCTCAATCGTAATGATATTTTTGTCCGACGTGTTGATTTGACTTAAACCTGTATACAACGTCGTCGTTTTTCCACTTCCCGTCGGCCCGGTGACAAGTACAATGCCATGACTCATTCGAATCAGCTGATCAACCACCGTCATCGTTTCATCAGGGAGCCCGAGGTCTCTCAAGCTAAACAACCGCGTGCCCTTTTCCAGTAACCGGAGCACGCCGCGCTCTCCAAACGCCGTCGGAATAACTGATACCCGTAAATCCACTTCTCGCCCAGCCGTCCGGATCGTAATCCGTCCATCCTGGGGCAATCGTTTCTCTGCAATGTTGAGCCCCGACATGATCTTGATGCGTGAGACAAGACCAGAATGGAGACGACGCGGGAGGGTCATGTTGTTGTACAACACACCGTCAATCCGATACCGCACGAGCACTTCTTGCTCAAAGGGCTCCACGTGAATGTCACTGGCACGTTGCCGTGCAGCCTGATAGAGAATGGAGTTGACCAACCGAATCATCGGGGCTTCATCGGTCGCATCGAGCAAGTCCAATCGCTCGTCCCACTCGCCCGCAGACGCATCGACGTCCTCCGCGACCGACATGTCCTCAATGGCCTGCTCAGCGCGATTCGAGGCCGTCTGATCGTAGACCTGGTTGATACAGCCCAAGATGATCGTTGCCGTGCTCAGGACGGGTTGGACGTTGTGGTCGAGCAAGATGCGCAAATCATCCAAGGGTGGGAAGTTCAACGGATCGGCAACCGCCACCTCAACGAGGCCATCACGTATCTGGATGGGAAGGACGACGTTTCGCTTGGCAAAGGCAATCGGCACACGCGCAATCAGATCAAGTTCAACATCACTCGGACGAAGATGCGCACGATGCGGAAGGTGGTAGTGCAGACTCAGCGCTTCAAGCAGCTGTTCTTCACGAATGACCTGACGTTGAAGCAGAATATCGCCCAGCTGGCCTCCTTTATCCCGCTGCACATCGCGAGCTTGTTCAAGCGCTTCAAGAGGAACAGCATACTGTTCGTGGAGGATTTCGATGAGCCGATCGTCCACAGTGGACATAGTCGTGCGATCACGGAAGGAGAGAAACTAGGTCCCCGGAATCAGAGAGACCCGCGGAGTCGGAGTCGGATTGAAGGAGAACGCGTGATTGATGATTTCCCCGGATGGGATGATTAGGAGTTGCCGAATCCTCTCCGGAAGCGCGCTGCCATCGAGTTCTGTATCCTCGAGAAGCGGGGAAAATTCATCGACCTTTCGTTTACCAATCTCGAGCAGGTCACCTGGGTCCTTCACGATGTGCGGCGTGAGAAAAATGAGAAGATTCACCTTCTCGGTACTTCGCTGCTCAAAACGGAACATCGCACCGATAAACGGAATATCGCCAAGGAGCGGAATTTTTCGTTCAGACTGGGAGATGTTATCGCGAATCAATCCACCGAGGACGATGGGTTGACCGTCTCGAACGATCACCGTTGTATCCGTGCCACGTTTGGTGGTGGTGGGTCCGACCGGCGTCGTGCCGATAAACTGCTCAATCGCCGTATCGACCGCCGTAATCTCTTGTGAGACCACTAGCTTGATCACACCGCCTTCCATAATATGCGGCGTTAACTCGAGCGTCACACCGACATCCTCACGATCGATGGTCGTCAGGGTATTGCCTCCGACAGATTGACTCTGCCCCGTCACAAACGGACGATTCTCCCCAACGATGATCTTCGCCTTATGATTATCAGTGGTCAGGATTTGCGGAGTGGACAGGAGGTTGACGTCCTGACGAGTCAACAGTGCGTGAAGAAAGTTTCGGATCGTCACCGGACTCAAATCATCAATACCAGCCGAAATCTGGCCAGCCAACAGCGACGCAATTCCCACGATGTCTTCTGGCGGTCGGTTGAAGCCTCCGAGCGTCGTCAGCGAGCTATCGTTCGTGGCCACCAAGGCGTTTGGTTCATTGCCCAACTCTTTCAACGTGGCGACACTCACCTCCATAATGACGGCTTCCACGAACACCTGCCCTAATCGAATATCCAATCCATCAATAATAGTTTCGACCTTGGCATAGTCGTCAACCGTCGCCGTGATAATCAACGAATTGGACGTCTTGTCCGGATAGATCTGGACGGGGCCGTCAAATTCTGCGGCGTGCCGAACAATAGATTTTCCAGGTTGCGGCGGAGTCAACGCGTTAGACCGACTCACCAGGCCAATGAGCACCGCAGTCAGCTCTTGAGCAATGGCATGTTTCAGGTGATACACGAATATCTTTCGACGGGATGGTGCCTCCGACGCGGAGAGGACCTGAATGGAGTCACCAGAATCCACCGCCACAAAACCCTTTAACTTCAAGACATCGAGAAAAAGCCGATAGACGCCATCGGCAGACACTTG
>JAJDBL010000319.1 GCA_029261375.1 Nitrospirales bacterium | reverse complement strand
TCGGTAGCACGCGCCATCGATCCCATCACCAGTAAACACGGTTGAGAAGTACTCAAGGGTGTTAAGCGTGCTTGAGCCAATAGCCACTTTCGCTGCATGCGCCGTATTGAGCATGGCGAGCACGCTAAGGATAAATGTGACCAAAAGTATTCCAAACAGGCTCGTAGAAGGCATAGGCACATCATCGGAAGATTCATACGTGACCTGAAGCGGCGGCGTGGTGCTTGCGGTCAAGCCCACGAGGCTCATCTCGCGCATGAAGAAATTGGGGCTCAAAAAACCTGATTGATCGTTCCGGCCCTCAATGTCGTTTGGTCATCAAACGGATTGCCACCAATAGATTGATACTCACGAATATTGGAACCACGAGCGTCGGTGCTAGTGCCATAGGAAACTCGAAGACGGATGCCATACCGGGTGACTCATCAAACACGTGCATGGGCCCAGGTAATCCTAGATTGATCAGCACTAGGGCTGATGGAATGATGGCGACAAAGCCAAAGAGATTGATCCCGATCGCGGATCGCGTGCCCCATACACCTGTATAAATGAGATACGCGGCAACCAGCGCAGCAACCCCAAACAGAAAGTCCGGGACACCCACCCACGTCGCGAAGATCGCGGAAAATTCCCCGTTGTACGCCTTCATGATTCCGCCGATGGCCAACACACGGAGACCTTCAAACGCCATCACGTAATGCAAGGGTACGTGGTCGATGATGGCGTTGGTTGTTTCGCGAAAGGTTGCCGAAAGCATCCACGGTAACGCGATGATTAACACGGCAGGCATGGTGATCCAGAACCCCGGCAGGGATGTTAGGAAGGCTTCAGACTGATACCAGCCACTGAGGCCAAGAAACGCACTGATCGCTCCCCACACCCCTAATAGTGCCAAAACAACGATGATGGAACGTGATTGCGCCACGTTAATCCCACCGGATCGACGTGTCCTTGTCGCCGCGATAGTAATGGCGACGGCTTGGATAACAAAGAGAAAAGGCAGCATTGAGAACGTCATCAGAGTCCTCCTTTAGGCGTGGTGATGGAAAACCTTGTTCATGATCTTCCACTCCCCGTCGACCTTTAATAGGGTGAACAAGTCCGTAAATCGATAACCGGTCCAGTTGTTGAGTTCCAGCCGTACAGTTGCAACTGTGCCGATGAGATCGATGCTTACGATCCGTGCTTCAAGCCCCGTCGCTGGACCATTCTGGTCATTCCAGGCAAAAAGCTTCTGAATGGGACCTGCAAACAGGTCGGCACCGACATAACCAAATATCGTCGCGTCGTCATGGAAAGCCGGTTTCATGTCGTCACCTTTTCCCGACAGAGCGCCATCGATATAGTGCTGGATCGTTTTGGTGATCGTGTCGTACTCGACAATATTGTTCGATAAGTTCTTCATAAATCCCTCCTTACATACGGTCAGCCTTGGGCAGGAAGCCCAAGAACTGGCGCTCGCTCACCCCTGACATACCGGATGACGTCAAGCGTGTCGATAATCAATGACAGACTGTTCACAATAATGACAGTCATCACCCAATAACCAAAGAAACTGTCAGCTGGCGCGTGGTCAAGCCTCGTCCACAGCCAGAACACCAGAGGCAGCCACGTGATATGACCGATGCCGAGCAACCGAACATATCCTTTTGTACCAAAGATCGCCGACATGATGACCATGCCAGCCATTGCGGCGACTAAAACAACTTGGGCCTCGAGCGTATGGATATACACGAACGGGACAAGCATGTTCGCTCCAACCAAGAGTCCTAACCACATCCGCCACAGCGGGGGCATCAGCATCATTGTTTTCATAAAATGAAACATGGTCTTCATGTGTATCACCCCTTTCTTCATATCTTGACGTTTATTCGTCAGAGGCTTTGGCATGATCTTTCTTCTGTGTAAGTTCCAGGTTGTGCGCGTCCACTACAAGGGATAAAGCAATCCTTGTGCCAATGGTGCATATGCACATAAATGACATTAGAAACAAGCGTTTAGCTCATAATCGCCAAGGCAGACCAATTCACAATGATCTGTTAATCACAGAAAATTGAGATCGAATGATCAAGAAATTGATGACAGGCGATTGTGCATGCTACACAGGCCTAAAGGCATGCGGACTCTGGTCCACCGCTGGCAGCAGTAGCCTGATTTCTCAATGTGTGTGGAGATCAGTGGATGGTGTGGACGTGAACCTACGGCTTGGTGATACAGCAGAATGTTGTTTCCGGTTTCGTCGTGTATTCGTTAAGGCTTGGACTTATCACACCGACGAGCATAGTGTGTTCCGCGATCAAGGATTTGCGCATCGGATACTATAGGTGTAAATTGAATCAATTCATCCAATAGGGCCTGACGATGAATCTCGAGCTATAGGCCTATCACGGATGTGGCTCTTCTGGGAAATCTGATCGAGAGTTAGAATTACGTCGTTTCCCCTAGCGTGTTCCCCTTCTTTCTTTTCTTCTTTCTCCCGTTCGAGACATTATCATTCTAATTAAGGAGGAACCTCATGGGTTCAAAACTATATGTGGGCGGTTTACCGTATGCCGTCGAAGAAGCAAGACTCAGCGAACTTTTCTCTCAGTATGGCGCGGTTGAGTCCGCACGTGTCATCACAGACAAGTTTACCGGCCAATCACGAGGCTTTGGTTTTGTCGAGATGGCGACATCCGACGAGGCAAACCAAGCCATCGCCGCGCTGCACGGAACCGACCTTGAAGGGCGAACGCTCACGGTCAATGAGGCGAAGGAACAAGTTCCCCGCTGATCTCCCTCGGGGGAGGCCGCTGTGATGAACGGCGGCCTCCCCTCATCAATTCCTCGCATACCGTAAGTTTTCCTTACTCAGCGCGACCTTTGCAATGTGGGTTATTAGACTGTCACCACGATCTTGCCTTTTTGCTGGTTGGACTCCATGTACCGGTGCGCATCGGCGATGGCCTCCAGCGGGAAGGTGCGATCAATGATCGGTTTTAGTGCCCCAGATTGAAGGCCGTCGTAGACATACGATTTGCCACGGACAAACGCCTCGGGATCCCGGGCAATCTCAAGCAACGTATACCCTCGTACGGTTAAGCCTTTTGCAAGAGATGAAAACAGAGGAAATGGCGTCGGCTCGGAGGATAGCGCACCATACTCAAAGATAGTCGCGCCAGTGGCAGCGGCATCTGCAAGTTTCTCCAGTAAGGGCCCTCCTACCGGATCAAAGATGAAATTGGCCCCATTCCCGGAAGTGAGGGTCACGACCGTTTCTGCCAAGTCTTGTTCGTCTGTCACGATGACGTGGTCCGCGCCAGCGTCGAGGAGGAACTGTTTCTTGTCGCCGCCTCGGGTGGTGGCGATGGCCAATGCACCAGTAGCCTTGGTAATCTGACTAGCCGCCAAGCCGACGCTGCTGCTGGCTGCTGTGATCAATACAGCGTCCTCTTTTTTCAATCGGCCGAAGTCAATAAGCGCCCCGAAAGCGGTCATGTACTGCATCCAGATTGCGGTGCCTTCGACTGCCGATAGATTCTCCGGGTAACTGGCCACGGCGTAGGCCGGGACAATAGCGCTTTCACCGTAGACTCCGTATTTTCCTATCGCAAAAGAGGGTACCGTGCTTATCCGGTCGCCAATGTGAACGCCGTGAGCGCCCGGGCCCACCGCATCGATGATCCCTGAGGCTTCGTAACCGAGTCGTGAGGGGAGTTCTGGACTTTCTAGGTATTGTCCCTCGCGGAACATGACCTCAGCGCGGTTGAGACCGATGGCCTCCACCTTAAGGCGGACTTCGCCTTCTCCGGGTTCAGTAAGAGGGAGGTCCTCGACCCTGAGTACGTCAGCTCCTCCAGTTTCGTGAAAACGAATAATCTTTGGCATAGCAAGGCTCCCTTTATGACTGAGTTGAATGGGAAAACTACGTCCGTCACGTGACGGTTAAACCAATGGGTTGTGAGAATGCTCTTTCCCAGAGGAATTTTCGATCGGCTTCCTCAATCGGAACATTGTCGATACTGGTTTCGCGACGATCGATCAGTCTGGTTGCGGCGAATTCCCAGTTCCCATTTCGTCCGTTAGTAGGCCCCCGAAGCCCCAATTTTCTTCCTTAATCTCTTGGATAACGACATGGATGTGCTCACGCTTCTTCCCAAGCTCGCGCACCAGAGAGTCGGTGAAGTCTCGAACAAGGTGAGCTTTCTGCTCACGGGAAGCACCCTTGGTGATCTGTATGTTGACGTAGGGCATGATCGTTGGCTCCTTTTAGGTCTTCACAAGAATTTGTGAATCACAATAAGTTGGTACCGTTCCTCTAAGAATCTGTTGAGATATGATGATCGAGACCCGGGGACTGAACCCAAACCCACAGACCATTGAGACGCTCAATCCGATAGTCGAGAAGACGTTGGATTGGTGGGGAACACGCTAAAGGAGAGAGTGAAACGGCACCATGAACGAGAACATAGCGGTTTGGGACTCGCCCACTCTTCGCGGATTTTCCTGTGCGTCGATGAAATTGATAATGAGCTACACTTGCCCGTCACAATAGGCCATCCCATCTGTGAAGGTCTTAACGGCTCCGATGGTCACGCTCAGCGTAGACGGAACGTGATCACTTTGGCTGGAAGTTCAGATGAAGCATTCACGATCCTTGCCTGTGCATCGGCGGTCGGCAGGGAGAAACTTCCACCCGCGACAATGCGCTGCGTCTCGTGGCCTTTGCT
>JAJDBL010000318.1 GCA_029261375.1 Nitrospirales bacterium | reverse complement strand
CCAGCAGGATATTTGCGGCGACACGATTCTGGGCCCACCAGGCGATAATGGATTTCATGATGAAGCAGTCAGAACTTAGGAGTCAGTATTCAGCATTCTGGCTTCTGACTCCTGACTTCTACCTTTCTCGCTCTCAATCGTCCTCACCTTCATGCCATCGACAACCGTATCAAGCGCGGACACGCTCACCACTTCACCCGCAACCAAACCACTCTGAACGACAATCTGCTCACGGTCTGCGCGAAGAAGTCCTACTGTACGAAATCGAAGACGCTGTTGGTCATCAACGACCAACACCTGGTCACGACCGCGCATGGCCGCACGTGGGAGAACCACAACATTCTCAACGAGTTTGCCTTGAATCTCGACTTCGACGAACATACCAACGGCCAGGGGTGGACGATCAGGGGCTGCTCCACGTTTGTACGGGTCATCAACTCGCACCACCGCATAGACAACACGTGTTTTGCGATCAATCTCACCTTCCGTCCGCACGATGCGTCCCACCCATTCGTGTGCTTGTCCGGCAAACGTTGCCCATAAGCGAACGGATGGGCCGGAGTGAGATTCAGCATCTTCACCTTGATAACTCAACGATAAATCAAGATAGGCAAGCTCGCTATCCGGAATGGGTAACCGGATCTCGGCCGCATCAACAGCATAGATCATCGCGATCTGCGCGCCGGGGACGACATATTGACCACGGTCGACCTGTTTATTACGCACGCGCCCATCAAACGGTGCTCGAATTTTTGTTCGCGCGAGATTGTAGGCTGCCTGATCCTTCATAGCCGTCGCCGAGGCAAGCGCAGCCTTTGCCTCTGCCACTTGCAACACACGGCTGGTGAGAGGTGACGGCTCCCCAGTTCCCAATGCTCGCCATTCACGCCGCGCAACCCGTGCTTCTGCTATTTCACGCGCGAGTCTCGTGTCGGCCTGTGTGACATCAGCGCGAGTCCGCGCGAGAGCAAGGTCATAATCACGCGGGTCGATTACCAGCAACACATCCCCAGCACTGAAGAACCCGCCATCGACCAACGACGGTGAAATTGCGACGACCCGACCAGCCACTTCGGGGACGAGAGACGTCTCTGTCCGAGGCATCACGGTACCTTGACTGAGAACCCGCAGTTGCAGAGTCTGAGGCGTGACGTCAACAGTGCGTACGAGAGGCGGAAGAAGCTCAGGTGGACGGGTTTCGACGTCCTGACGCGCGGTGATCAACGCCCATGCGCCAAACCCACCTACCGCGAGCACAACAAAGGGAAGCAGAATTGGAAGCCATCGCTTCATGAGGAGGTCGCTGCCTCTTCTTCCAGGTGATCTTCGTAGACAAAGTCTCCACCCAGCGCCAAATGCAAGTTGACCCGGACATCAAGCCTCAGTCGTCGTACGGCGATCCGCTGACTTTCAGCATTCAACTCCCGTTGCTGGGCATCGAGAACGGTAGTGAAGCTTTCCAATCCCGATCGATACCGATCTTGCGCAAGCGTGTGGGCGGCCATGGCCTGCTCCCCTGCCATGCGCAGAGCATCTTCCCTTTTTTCCAGCAATGCTTCGGCCACTAACGCAGACTCAACCTCACCGAATGCCTGAAGCGCAGCACCAGTGTAGTTTTCGAGCGCCTCACGTGCGACGGCTTCTGTACGATCGACTTCGGCAAGTAGCCTTCCCCCTTCGAAAATCGGTTGTAGCAAATTCCCGGCGATACTCCAGACATAGAAATCACCATCGGTAAGATCGCGGAGTTGATCACTGATGGTCCCATTACTTGTCGTCAGGCTAATCCGTGGGTATAGCGCCGCGCGTGCTTGGGCGATACGCGCATCAGCTGCAGCAAGCCGTCGTTCTGCCGCCGCGAGATCGGGCCTTCTGGAAATGATATCCGCAGGCAAGCCTGAGGGCATCACGGCAGGAATATCCGGCAACGTATCCGCACCGGAAATCATGCCATCGGGATATCGGCCCACCAGAATTTCAAGCTGGCGAATCGCACGTTCATACTGTTCCTGTCGCTCCTGATACAACGCCTCAGCCGTTCCAACATTGGACAACGCGAGACGAAGATCAAGCGACGGCCGAAGCCCATGCTCAAAACGATTGCGAACTTGATCCGCGGTGACCTGATAGCTTTTTAACGTCTTTCGAGCAAGGGAGGCTTGTTGCTTGGCTTCTGTCACCGCAAACCAGGCCTTGGCGGTTTGCCCCGCAAGCGAGAGCCGCGCGGCAGCAAGATCGGACTGAATACCTTCCATGTCCGCGAGCGCAGCAGACGTTCCTGCGCGAATCCGCCCCCACACGTCCAACTCCCACGTCGTATCCAGCGAGACCCCAAACAGATTGAACTTCGTGCTGAGGACTTCATCCTCGAAACCAGGAATGGGAAGACCAACAAAATTCTGCCGTTGACGCGAACTACTGAACCCCGCACTCACACGCGGGAGAAGATCCGCACCCACGATCCGTGCAGCAGAGACTGCCGCACCAAGTCGCGCTTCTGCCGCTTTCAAATCATGATTGTGGTCCATGGCCTCCATGACAATGACCTCGAGATCTTCATCCTTAAAACTCCACAACCAACCGTCCTCAAGCGGCATGGAGGACGCGGAGGACGCGCTCCATTGTTCAGGAACGGAAGTTCGTAGCTCTGGATGGGCAATAGGCGGCGCGCTGGTGCATCCCAGCAAAAATGAAAAACTGGACACCACACAGGCATGACGAGTCCACTTTAAAGCACGTGTTACTGAACCGATGAACAGACTCCGCTGCATTGGACTCCCTTACTACGCAAGAATATCAACAGCAATCGAACTTAGGATTATACGTAGGTTAAGCGACCGGCAACAAACTTTGGTTGCAGCGATTTATTTGCGAATGCGAACGATGCCGACGAGCCTGAGGAACAGGAATAGACATGCCTCCGTCGTTGACAGTCAGCAGGTCAAAGCAGCGCGCAAGGCATAGCCACACATTTAGCCCACTCAGGCTACGCGGTCAGTGTGTGAACAACATGACATGGGCGGCAAGCGTCGTCGCATAGCCCGTAGCCAACACGTAACACACCGCCCAGTTTGGATCACGCAAAAACAATCACAGCGTCTTCAGATATTCCACTAACGCCTTCCGTTTCTCCTCAGAGATTACCGGAAATGTTTCTGTTGCCACTTCTCCCTTATCATCTCGAACAACGCTCCCAGCACTATCCAGCTTGGGCATCGGCGTGACGCCCACGACATATTCGTGACCACGATTACTATTCCCAGGCAAGGACGTATCAAAGACGAATAGTGGCGGTTCCGTGTAGCTACTTGGATCACTCGGCTGCCGGAACCCAACGTTGTCGGTGTCGAGCTCACGCATTCCCACCATGAACGTCTTTGATCGACAGTCTTTGCCGGGCAGATCACCTGGACCACACGTACTTGGGAGGAAAAGCTCATAGAGATTTGGGACAGAGCCACTGTGTAGGTACGGAGCGGTCGCCCAGATGCCGTTCAGAGGCCTCCCTTTATAGGCGTTAAGATATCCCTTGTTCGCGACTTCCAAGTCAACATGGCGTTGAGTGGGGTCCCCATCGAGCGGATTACCTTTGATCGCTTCGTAAAACGTCCCAATCTTTCGCAAGAGACCTTGTTTCATCACGCCCCCCGTCACCTCGGACAATGCTGGCAGGACCGGCACCAGGAGCGAATTATCCGGGTGGTCAGCACAGAGACCCAAATCAATGTCCCGGATCACGCCCGCATCCCCACAGCGCGCAATGGCATTGGTCGCCATCTTTGGGTCAGTCTGGATGAGATCAAGGCTCGCAAACTGCGCGATCACTCTTCGATCCGGACTCGTGCGGTCAATCGCTTCATGACACAGGTTGCACTTGAATTCTGAAAAGACCTTCTTCCCCTCGTTTGCTAACGTCGCGCTGATTGGAGGGAGAATATTTCTCTCCGCCAGTTCAGGCCATGAGGGGGACCACAAATCGTTCAGGTGATCCTCAAGTCGTACCTGATTGCGGCTTTCAGCAGAAGAGGGATACTGATACGAGAAACTCTTGAAACCCAGTAAACGTGCGAACCACCCCGGCGGATCTCTTTCCACGTCAAACGTCGCGAACACACCAAGAACTTCTCCTGTATTTCTGCCTAATGGCCCTAGTCCAAGTGCAGAGCCATTGTCTCCAATGCCGTTCCATTGCACGAAGTCATGCTGTGGCGTATCCCACAGGAAGGGATAACTCACCGGAGCATTGGCAGAATTACCCTGAAACGATCCGTCAGGGACCAGATGCGCCATCACACGATTGTAAATGCGGCCGAATGCGTCCAGCCGCGCATACCCATAGCGTATCGGCGTCCCGTCAACCTCATGTATCGAGCGATTCATGGCGTTATACGTGGTGATGGAACGCTGATCCCGCTCTAACAGGTCACGAAATGCTTGAAGTGTGTCCGGGTTAGAGGCGTCGCTCGCAAGGACTCGCCTGGCCAACGTCTCAAACTTTTTTCCAGTCAGACTCGCACTCAACGCCACCTCCAAGTCTTCCAACATCGTCTCCATGTCGGCCATTGCTGGTCCACCATCGATACGTATTCCATGCCCCTTATAGTTGACCTGAGTCGTGTGGCATGCCGCACAGGTAAAGCCTACATAGTCGTTTCCATCATATGAGTCCTTGACCCACCCAACGGGTAACCCATCCGGGTTATCTCGGCCGGGGCGCTGGGTCAAATACCGATACTCTTGCATATTCTTGTTGTCGCGAAAGGGCTCCGAACTGTCCGCTTGTTCCAGTTTCAAAAAGATCTCGTAGTCCATTAAATTGGACCCTTGCGTCGTGTTGTAAAACCAGAGGCTGTCCGATGCATCCCAACCTTGGTCCGGATACACTACCGTCTCTGCGCGATCTCCAAAGTGATCACTATTCCCGGCAAGCAACGCATCGCGGTCCGGCTCAGGAAGTCCTTGGGTCACATATGTGCAGCCAGTAACCAGGAGGATCAGCACCAGTGAGTAGAGGGACGTCATCAATATGGGTACACGCATCGCGAGTTCCTTTCTTTCCGTCCGATGTGACTGTCTATATTCCCGCATACACGCGCATCCTCAGTCATCCAGGTGAATCTCCGGCTCGACGCGTGATGCCGAGTTCATCGCATGGCGGAGGGCGCTAATATGAGGATAGACCATTTTACGCACGCGATTCACCGCGCCGAGCGGACGATGCTCGGGGAGCGCATGCCAGGGGTTGAATGACAGATTTTCACAGAAGAGGTGTTGCTCAGGAGTATCGAATGTCTGCTGTGGAATGGTGATCGTGGCGAGAGGAAAAAAGGGAGCCTCTGCCTCCTTCCACTCTTCCCTAGAGTTCTCGACGCTCATCGAGGGGGAAGTACGTGGCTGAACTAGAAACTCCATGCACGCACTCGTGTTGTCAAGAGTGTTACGGAGCGCCTCCCTTAGATAGTTATGATCAGGCTTGGATGGAATCGCATCCTGATCGTGACCACAAGGACGTGCTGAGAACTTGATTGCTTGACGGTCGGGCCCAACACCAAGCTGATACGGCACCATTGACCAATATCTCGTCTGTAGCGGATTTGCGATTCTCAGACTCGTCGTTTTCATGGCATTGATCGATCCTCGCACACCCAACGTGAGGGGGATTGCCATCGGGTTCAGCAGCTTTACCAACCAATGAGTGCTATTGGTCTTTGTCACTAGCGAAACGTACCTGGAGGGATCATCAATGATAAATACCGGGTGACTGATCATAATAAAGTCTTGGGTTGTCGCCTCGCTCTCACTCTCCAGCAGTTTTCTTCCCGGAACACCCATCAGTTTGATGGCCATGCCTCTGCCATCGCCTTTGATATCCGCTCGATTCGGATCTTCATTGCCGTTCGAGAAGCGAATCCAGGCTTGGTAGCTTCTACCTGGAATGAACACCCCCTTTGAGAATTTCGCATCGAGACTCTCGTGAAGCTTGAACGTACCCAAGACACAACCATGGGCTTTCGGATGAGCATCGCGCCTGGCTTCGCCAGGCTCAAATCGATGTCGAATTGAGGCCTCGATGACTTCGGCGATCTTCCCTGCCAAAATCTCTTCGCCATCCTGAAGTTCCTCCCCTAGCATGGGATCAATCGTTGGATAGGGCACGATCATCATCGGTGTCGGAAAAAGGCGCGTACTTCCCTCTCCAATCTCTGCGGCATGTTGCTGGCAAGCGGTGAATGCCAAAAGCGCACACAGGCAAAACAAGGCTCCCAGAATGCGAGACGTAAAAACATCCACCGAGCTTCCACGTTTTGCGTATCGATGGGGTGCGTGGAAATGCGTGGATTGCGGATGAGATCTGATCTGCACGGACATCAATTACTAAGAAAAGCAAAGAATAGCACGTATTTAGCAGTAACAGTGCGCACCCCTCTTGAGACCTCTGGCGATTCTTTTTGGCTGAGTGGCAACCGATCAGAAAAAAGCGTGGATGAGAAAGCGGGCTTCGGTGTCCTGGTCACGATCGGTTAAATCAAAGCGGAAGGCTGCGTTCTGTCCGAGGGTGAAGCGTTGCTGGATTGATGTGCGTAGATCATGTGACTTCTCCCCGAAGGGATATTGGAGATACGTTCCTGTGACTAACATTTTCCAGCGGTCCGTAACATCGGCAAGCACCCCGAGAGTTCCCCCGGCGCCCACACGGTGGTTTTCGTCATACGCATGACTATAGTTGGCATCGATTTCGGTAAACGCAAAGGCTACTTCCCGTTTGAGTACACTCGACTCCGTGGCAATACCGATTCCGCCGTTGACGTTCGTGTTACGGCACAACCGACAACCATCGCGTATCACCGTGTCGACTCCAGCACGGATTTTCCACGACGGCGCGGCAAACAAGGCATCCACTGGAGAGAGAGACACCACGTTCGCCAACGTGAGCTCTTCGAGTCGAAACTTGTTACTTCGCTCATAGTGACGGATGCTCGCCGTCAGAATCTCGATTTGGGTATCGCGCGTGAATCCGCGGTCAGGATCAAGTAAATCATGGTATGCGCCTCGAATGGTCACTTCTTCGAAAATCTCGTCTTCCCGCCAACCAACGCCGAATCCCACTCGACCTGTTTTGTGTCCCAACTCGGGTTGATCCGCATTTGGCGTGACAGAGAAAGGCTTTGACTGCAGGTCGACGCCGCTCCTGACGCTCAACACCTCATGTACCTTCGTACGAAGCTCACTGGGATCCCCGTCTCCTTTCATTCGCTGATACTGTAGATAGTCACTAGCCACATCCAACACGAACGCCTGACGCTCTGGTGAACGTCGCGTAAAGTCATCGGAACGCGTGACGCGAGGGTCTTGGACGATCGTATCCAACAACGCTGCTTCGTCGGAATTCAACGCATCGTATTTCTGCCGGATCTGTGTCCCTCTGGCTGGCCTGAAGGCGATCTCGCCCACGAGTCCTGGTTGTTCAGTTACGAGTCGAATCGTGTCGGCCGGAATCGTCCACAATTGGAATTGGTCAGTGAGATAAAGGTCCGGACGTGCGATCTCCAACAATGACAGGATGTTATACGCGCAGTTTTCCTTGAAAAAGTAGTAGTCAAAGTAGGCGTGTCCCATTTCCCAGGCATGCATCAACATGCGCGTGAGTTCCTCATCACTCAGATTGAGCTGATATTCCCAGATATCACGATTCTCTAAATCTCGATATTCCTTGACCTTCATGTAGTAGGGATGCGTTGAGTAGTAGCCCTTGAACCCTCCGGTGATGCCCAGCAGTGCAAAGGCAAACCCATTTTCTGTCGTCACGTCGGCGGCGTAGTTCAGCGTATACGCGAGCAGACGAGTCTGTTCTGTTTGGCCCTTTTGATCGATGCGTAACAGAGTATGACCAAACATCGAAGCCGGGTTATTCATGAACGCGGAAGGAAAGATCAGCGTGACAGCTTCGGCGTTCAACTCATGAAACCATTGGGTGAATAGATCGCACTGCACTGAGCGAAGGCGATCATGGTCAAATGACAATTGAG
>JAJDBL010000317.1 GCA_029261375.1 Nitrospirales bacterium | reverse complement strand
GCGACCCTGCCCGCCAAAGGTCTTTTCCGCGTCCTCGACGGCTTGTGTAAGATCTGGTATGTCCTCGATCGGTGGTTTCGTTTTCACTGGGACATTGATCAACACTTGCGGGTACAACGTGAGGACATCAGCGAGTTTTGAGAATGGTTCTCCAGACATCTTTAACATGGTTAGGACTTGCAGCGCCGTAATGAGTCCATCCCCAGTGGTGTTATGTTCCAAGAAGATGACATGACCTGATGGTTCTCCACCAAAGACATATCCTCCCTTAACCATCTGCTCCAGAACGAAACGGTCGCCCACTGGCGTTTGGATGACAGTGATTCCTGCTTGTTCCATCGCCTGAATGATGCCGAGATTACTCATAATAGTTAAGACGACAGTGTTCTTATCAAGTTGCCCCTTCCGCATAAGATCGAGAGCGACCATGCCGAGAATCTGATCACCGTCAATAAGATTGCCTTGTTCAGATGCGAAAATAACACGGTCGGCATCCCCATCATGCGCAATTCCGATGTCCGCTCCATGCGTTTTTACGGCCTCACACATTTGCTCTGGATGTAATGCGCCAGCGTCATGGTTGATATTGATTCCATCGGGTTGATCTGCCAGAACCAGTACGGATGCCCCCAGTTCGCGGAGCACATTTGGGCTCGTTTTGTATGCGGCGCCATGTGCCGTGTCCATTACGACTTTAAGGCCTTCAAGGGTGAAGCGCTTTGGAATTGAGCGTTTCACATACTCAATATATCGCCCTTCTGCATCATCCACCCTGAATGCTTTTCCGATCTCGCTTGCGGTGGGGCGGATCGCGTTGATTTCGTCGGAGGCGACCAAGTGCTCAATTCTTTTTTCCATTGCATCGGGAAGTTTCAGTCCATCACTAGAGAAAAACTTGATGCCGTTATCGGCAAATGGGTTGTGGGACGCGGAAATAATGATTCCCGCATCGGCACGAAGGCTCCGGGTCAAAAAAGCCACGGCAGGAGTGGGCATGGGGCCAACAAGGACCACGTCAACACCCATGGAGCAGATTCCAGAAGTGAGTGCAGACTCCAGCATATATCCAGAGAGTCTTGTATCTTTGCCAATGACGATACGGTGCCGTCCTAGTTTACCCTTGAACAGGAATGCAGCTGCGCGACCAATTTTCAGCACGGTCTCACAAGTCATTGGCTCGACATTGGCAAGTCCTCGAATTCCATCCGTTCCAAATAACTGTGTCATATCGTTCCTCTAGTCGCTGCTGTAGTTGTCGTGTGCGTGTGATCTTGCCAGCTCGTCGGCGCTCTTGTCTGTTCTTCGACGCCGGCATCTCGAATTGCCTGTGCGACGCGAACGACCTGGGCCATTTCTGCCACGTCATGTACTCGAACCATGGCTACACCATGAAAGGCGGCAATCGTAACGGCAGCAGCGGTTCCCATGAGACGCTGCCCCACCGGACGGTCCAGAACGTGCCCAAGAAAGGACTTGCGAGACGGTCCGATTACGAGAGGGAGCCCTAGGGCGTGGAAGGAGTCAAGTTGCTTGAGAATCATCAGATTATGCGTTGGGGTTTTCCCAAACCCGATGCCTGGATCAAGCAGAATCTGATCAATTGTGATTCCTTCGTGCGTAGCGAAAGCAATCTGCATCGAAAAGAACTCGGAAATTTCGCTGAAGAGTGAGGTGTACGATGGCGCACTCTGCATGTCTCGTGGGGTGCCTTGCATATGCATGAGAATGATCTTGGCCCCAGACCCAGCCACCACAGAGGCCATTTCAGGATCTCCTCTGAGGGCTGTCACATCATTGATCATGCTTGCGCCGGCATCGAGTGCGCGTTTCGCAACCTCTGCCTTTGAGGTATCGATGGAAAGAGGGATCGTTAGACGTTTTTTTAGCGCTTCAACCACCGGCAAGACCCGCTGGCATTCCTGAGTGAGGGAAGTGGGAGCGACTCCAGGCTTTGTTGATTCTCCTCCAATATCAATGACAGCAGCACCGTATTCTTCCAGCTGGAGAGCACGCGCTACAGCGGTGTCGACGGTAAGATATTGCCCTCCATCTGAGAAGGAGTCTGGAGTGACATTGAGAATGCCCATCACCAATGTTCGCCTTTTGAGGTCAAACGGGCTGTTGGGCATGGGCGACTCAGTAGACACGCTGAGAAGGGGTGGTGAAACTAGTTATGCAATGAAAGCGCACAACCGTGCTGGAGTGGCCCAACAGGCGTGGAAAAGAGATAACGCTTCAGTTGACATTAGCTCGGTGCCCACTGAGGAATGGATGCCTTGAGAATTTCGTCAATTTCATTGGAATCCAGGGCTTCTTTCTCAAGAAGTGCTTGAGCCAGGGCGACAAGGGCTGCCATATTCTCCTTCAATGTACGACGGGTACGTTCATAGCTTTCGACGATCAGCGATCTGACTTCCTTATCGATCGTCATTGCGACTTCTTCACTGTAATCTCGGTGAGTGCCAATTTCCCGGCCAAGGAATATCTCTTCTTCCTTCTTTCCAAATGTCAACGGCCCAAGAGTCTCGCTCATCCCCCACTCACATACCATCTTTCTAGCAAGCTCCGTGGCGCGCTCAATATCGTTTCCCGCGCCTGTGGTGATGTCATTTAGGACGAGTTCTTCCGCGACACGGCCTCCCAGAAGGATGGCAAGATTGTTGTACAAGAATTGTCGCGAATGGCTGTAGCGTTCTTCAAGAGGAAGTTGCATGGTGAGCCCAAGGGCTTGCCCGCGTGGAATGATGGTGACTTTGTGGACGGGGTCTGTCCCGGGAATCAGTTTGGCCATCAGCGTATGCCCGGCTTCATGGTAGGCCGTA
>JAJDBL010000316.1 GCA_029261375.1 Nitrospirales bacterium | reverse complement strand
ACAGTATCGCGAGCTTGCAGCCTTCTCGCAGTTTGGCAGTGAGCTCGATGATGCCACCCGGGCGCAGTTGGCGCGTGGTGCCCGCATGGTCGAACTTCTCAAGCAGGGACAATACGTGCCGTTGTCGATCGAGGATCAGGTCATCAGTATTTTCGCCGGAGTCAACGGGTTTCTTGATGACGTTCCAGTGGAGAAGGTCCTGAGCTTCATCCACGATCTCCTCCGATGGATTGATGACCAACAGGCCCCGCTTAAAGCGAAGTTGTCGAAAGAGAAACAGCTGGATGATGCGGCAACCGCCGAAATGAAACAAGCGATTACTACCTTCAAAAGCACCCAAGCACAGTTCGTTTAGCAGGATGTTGAAAAAGGCCACCAGGAGCGTTCTCGCTTCGCGCCGAGGCTCAACGTACAGTAGTACGATTTGCGGCCGCGCTTGCTGCGGCCTTGCTGGATAATCTTTTTGACCATCCTGACCTGAGACTCACTTATGCCGAGCTTACAAGATTTACGCCGCAAAATTGGCGGCGTTAAGAATACCCAAAAGATCACCAAGGCGATGAAGATGGTTGCCGCCTCGAAGCTGCGTCGTGCGCAGGAGCGAGCATTGGCAGGGCGCCCCTATGCGGAACGCATGTCGGATATTTTTCATCGTGTCAGTGGCCGGGTCAACCGATCGATTCATCCCTTGTTTGCGGAACGTCCTGTGAAGCGTGTTGAAGTCCTCGTCATTACCAGTGATCGCGGGCTTTGCGGAAGTTTTAACGTTAACGTCGAACGCCGAGCCGTCGAATTCCTGAAAGCACGTGAAGCTGAAGGTATGGATGTGCGTGTGAGTCTGGTGGGACGAAAAGGCAGAGACTTCTTTCAACGTCGGCAATGGACGGTTCGAAAGGAGTGGCTCGGTGTGTTTGATCGGCTTTCGAGTGACCACGCGACTGAGATGGCAGCCGATCTTGTCCAGCACTACGTCTCACGCGATATCGATGAACTGTACGTCTTCTACAATTATTTTTGGTCGGTTATGAAGCAAGAAGTGACGCCAGAACGTCTCTTGCCCATTGAACCGCCTGAAGAAGCCAGGTTTTCGGGAGGTGCATATCTCTACGAGCCGGCGGAAGAAGAGTTGTTGCCGTTGCTGCTTCCGAAGTATCTTCAGGTGCAACTCTTTCATATTCTTTTGGAGTCGTCCGCAGCTGAGTTTGCCGCGCGGATGATGGCGATGGATGGTGCGTCGCGCAACGCCAAGGAGCTGATAAAAAAGCTGACTCTGGTCTATAACAAATCTCGACAGACGGCGATTACAAAGGAACTTTTGGATATTGTGAGTGGCGCTGAGGCGTTAAAATAATGTTCAAACGAGTGAGGGAATCGTGACGGATAACGGAAAGATCGTACAAGTGATTGGGCCAGTTCTGGATGTGGAGTTTCCTGTCGGGAAACTTCCCAATATCTACGATGCGTTGCAGATCGAATATCCTGCCGACACGAAAACGGGCCGGCCGGAGATTCATTTGACATTGGAAGTCGCCATCCATCTCGGCGAAAACCGCGTACGCTGTATTGCCATGTCCTCGACCGACGGCTTGGTGCGCGGCATGGAGGTGGTGGCTACTGGGGCACCGATTTCCGTTCCGGTTGGTCGAGCGACGCTCGGGCGTATTCTCAATGTCTTGGGAGAGCCAGTAGATCCGCATGGGCCGGTCAACGCGGAGGAGCGTCATCCGATTCATCGTTCTGCTCCCTCACTTGAGGAACAGGAGACGGGTACAGAGATTCTCGAAACGGGTATCAAGGTCGTGGATCTTTTGGAGCCGTATTCGAAGGGTGGCAAGGTTGGACTTTTTGGCGGGGCAGGCGTTGGGAAGACGGTCATCATCATGGAACTGGTGAACAACATTGCCATTCATCATGGTGGGTTCTCAGTGTTTGCGGGCGTTGGAGAGCGTACCCGTGAGGGCAACGATCTCTGGCAGGAGATGAAGGAATCTGGCGTCATTAATACCGAGGACTTATCGAAGTCTAAGGCGGCGTTGGTCTATGGGCAGATGAATGAACCGCCCGGAGCGAGGCTGCGTGTTGGCTTAGCTGGGTTGACGATTGCAGAGTATTTTCGCGACAGGGAAAAGTCGGACGTCTTGCTGTTCGTTGATAACATTTTCAGGTTTACCCAAGCTGGTTCCGAGGTCTCAGCACTGCTTGGGCGTATGCCTTCGGCAGTGGGATATCAGCCCACCCTCTCAACAGAGATGGGTGCATTGCAAGAGCGGGTGACGTCAACGAAGACGGGCTCCATTACATCGGTGCAGGCGATTTATGTGCCGGCAGACGATTTGACCGATCCTGCTCCCGCGACAGCATTTGCTCACTTGACGGCCACGACCGTGTTGTCTCGCCAGTTAGCGGAACTTGGGATTTATCCCGCCGTGGATCCATTAGATTCAACTTCACAGATTTTGGAAGCAGATATCGTCGGTGAAGAACATTATCATGTGGCTCGAACCGTTCAGGTCATTCTTCAACGGTACAAGGACCTGCAGGATATTATTGCGATTCTTGGTATGGATGAGTTGTCTGAGGACGATAAGCAGACGGTCACCCGTGCACGGAAGATTCAGCGTTTCCTATCGCAACCATTCCATGTGGCAGAAGCGTTTACGGGAGCGCCTGGTAAGTATGTAAAGTTGGCGGATACCGTGAAAGGGTTCAAGGAACTCATAGAGGGAAAGCACGACGACATTCCTGAGCAGGCGTTCTACATGGTTGGGACCATTGAGGAGGCCCTCGAGAAGGCAGAGAAGCTCAAAGCGAAAGCTTGAGGCATCTCGTCTAATACTTGGATGTAAATATGGCTAAGCAAATTCGCCTTGAAGTTGTGACTCCTGATCGTTTGGTGTTGAGTCAGGATGTCGACCTTGTTGTTGCGCCTGGTGTGGAAGGTGAGTTTGGCGTGTTAGTCGGCCATTGCCAGTTTTTGTCTGTCTTGAAACAGGGAGTGGTGAGTTATCACGTTGGCGATGACGTCACGCGAATTCCTGTTGATTCAGGTGTTGCCGAGGTGACGTCAACCCAAGTGACGATATTAGTTGATGCGCTTCGAGAAGACCACGAAACAGTCTCCCCTCCATCTTAACGCTTTACGCTGCTTTTAGATTAATGCACTCGACGAGGTTCCCCAGTCCGAGGGGAGTCACGCGTCGTTTTCGAATAACCTGCAGGGTTGTGCCATCTAGTACCGCCTGAAGGGCAAGGTCGGTACGAAACCCTAGGTGTCGGCACAATGGTGAGACCAGCTTCTCCATGGAACCGATCAGCTGGTTCCCGTTACTAAAGTGATTTAGCATCACGATGCGGCCGCCAGGTCGACACACCCGGATCATCTCCTGAATGACGACTTTATAATCTGGCACTGCGGTGATCACGTATGCGGCCATCACCGCATCAAAACCGTTATCTGAGAACGTCATGTTAGCGGCATCCATGTTCGTCAATGTGACGTTCTCAAGACCTTGTCGCTCAATTCTCTGCCGACTGTGTTCTAGCATTCCATCGCTGACGTCGATCGCCGTCACCGAACAGTCCTTACGATACCGTGAGAGGGAAATTCCCGTTCCGACACCGACCTCCAAGACCTGTTCGCCATGTTTTACGTCGAGACACTCGACACCGATTCGACGCGGCTCGTGAAACAGCTTGCCGAATGTGACGTCATACAGGTGCGCGTAGCGCGAATAGGCGCGCCCAACTTGGGCGGTATTAAGGTATGGGGTTGATGTATGCGACGAGTTTACTGCCATCGGAAATGGGGAGGCCTCACGTGTCATCACTTGCGTAAAGTCGACGCAATCTAACCCTGCGGCAGCGAAAAGTCAACAGCAATTGCTCCTCTCATGGTGTGGTATCTGATGCTTTGCATCGACGTCGTATCGGTGTCTTGACAAACGAGACGAGCGACGCATACGATGCGCCGATGGCAAGCGAAACACACGTGAGCAGCGTCCAGACGATGGCCGATGTGTGGGAGTGTTATCACCACGATCTCACTGCCGTTGAGGGTCAAATTCTCGCCAATATCGGTTCGGATGTGCCTCTCGTCAAGGACGTCGCCACGTTTATTCTTCAAGGGGGCGGGAAGCGAATTCGACCTCTCCTGTTGCTACTTTCTGCGCGCCTCTGCGGCTGTCAAGGTCGTGAGATGCACGATCTCGCGAGTTTCGTTGAATACATCCATACCGCGACGCTGTTACATGATGATGTGGTCGATGATGCAGATTTTCGGCGCGGTAAGGAGGCGGCCCATCGACTCTGGGGAAAC
>JAJDBL010000315.1 GCA_029261375.1 Nitrospirales bacterium | reverse complement strand
GTTCTCCGGTGATCCCACCAATGAATCCAACCGGGACAAAAACCGCAGCAAGCACCAAGACAATGGCGATCACTGGCCCAGTCACTTCATCCATCGCCAACTTTGCGGCCTCTTTAGGTGAGTGCCCGCCCTGCCGCATATGTCGTTCAACGTTTTCAACGACGACGATGGCATCATCGACGACGATCCCGATAGCGAGCACCATTCCGAATAGCGTCAACGTGTTAATTGAAAACCCCAGCGCGGACATTCCGATGAACGTTCCAATCAACGAGACCGGAACAGCCACCGCTGGAATCAAGGTGGCGCGCCAACTTTGCAGAAAGAGAAACACCACCAGGATTACGAGAACCATGGCTTCTCCGAGCGTTTTCACCACCTCTTTAATTGAGACATCGATAAACGTCGTCGTGTTATATGGAATGTCGTAGGAAACACCGGGAGGAAAGCTTGTCGCGAGTCGGTCCATCTCTTTCTTGACCCGCTCGACCGTGTCGAGTGCATTCGCGCCCGGAGCGAGGAACGTCAGCAGAAAGGTGTTCGGTCGACCATTCAACCGCGCCTGGAGACTGTAGGACTGCGCACCGAGCTTCACCTCAGCGATATCTCGGAGCCGAATCATCGAACCGTCGGGATACGCGCGGACAATCATATTCTCAAACTCACGCACCTCGCTCATACGGCCCCGCGTGATGATGGGAATCGTCAACTCGGTACCTGGAGGCGCGGGCTCTCGTCCCACCGTCCCTGCTGGAAAGTCCCGATTCTGTTCACGCACCACATCCGCGATGTCGTTAGGGGTCACGTCAAGCTGCGCCATCCTGATGGGATCCAGAATGAGGCGCATCGCGTAATTCTGCTGTCCAAACACAAACGCGTCTCCAACGCCCTCCAGACGCTTAATGTTGTCACTAATTCGTAATGAGGCGTAGTTGGAGAGAAACACGGTGTCATGGCGAGGATCCTTCGAACTGAGCGCAATCACCGCCAGCATGCTGGCGGAGACCTTCTTGACCGTGATCCCTTGGCGGACCACTTCAGGCGGAAGCTGTGGCTCCGCTAGTTTTTGCTGGTTTTGAGCCTGAACCTGCGCGACATCAATATCAGTCCCAATTTCAAATGTAAGTTGGATGGTCATATGGCCATCATTGGTACTCGTGGAATTGTAGTAGAGGAGATTGTCGACACCAGCCAACTGCAACTCGATGGGCCGTGCAACCGACTCAGCAACGATCTCAGCACTCGCCCCAGGATAATTCGCTTCGATCTGGACCATGGGCGGAGTAATCTGGGGAAATTGAGCGACCGGCAGGCTTTGCATCGCCACCAACCCGACGACCACGATGATAATCGACAGGACCGAGGCGAAGATTGGCCGGTCGATGAAGAACTTCGAACTCATTCTGGCAAGACTGGCACTGGGGTTTCTGACATCTCTGGCACGGCAAGCTCGGTGGGGTGAGGCTCTGGAACCGGGGTTGCGTCTTGCACCACCGGCGTCACTGGAATGCCGGGTCGAATCATATGTAGGCCATCAATAACCACACGCTCACCAGGATAGATCCCGTCTTCAATGAGCCACTGATTTCCATACCACATGGTCGCGGTGACATCGCGCATCTCCACGACATCACCCTCCCCAACGACGAACAGCACGGACCCTGTTGGCCCCTGCTGGACCGCTCGCTGTGGGACTAATAACGCATTGTTCCGTGTATATCCGAGCAAACGAAGCTTCACAAACTGCCCCGGTAAAAGGTTCGGGGACTTCTCCTCATCTTCCGGCGCAAACAGAGCCTTGGGATTCGGAAAGACAAACCGCCCTTGCAACATCCCGGTCTCGGGACGGAACACGACGTCGGCAAAGTCCAATACGCCTTCATGCGGATAGGTGCTCCCGTCTGAAAAACTGATACGCCCGCGAAGCTGAAACAGATCGCCTCGCTGCACACGATCCTCTGCTAACTCCCGACGCCGCTTCAGAATATACGTCTCCGGAACGCTGACATTCACATACATAGGATCCATTTGCCGAATGTTGGTGAGCAGGTCATTGTTCGCAGAGACGAGACGACCTTCATACAACTGGCTTCGTTCAGTCACCCCACTAATCGGAGCGAGGATCAGGGTGTTATCAAGATCAAACTGCGCCTTGACAAGGTCTGCTTTGACCGCATCGAGCAAGGCCTTTGCAGCCAGGCCTTCAGCAATTGCATCATCCACATCCTTCTGACTCACCGCCTGCTCTTCGAGAAGCGGCTTGATCCGCTCGTAATTCTGCCGCGCTTGCACTAGCCGTGCTTGGGCCTGTGACACCTGCGCCTTTGCGCTGAGCATGGCCGCTTCGAATGGCACAGGATCAATCAAATAGAGGCGATCGCCTTTCGCAACCTCCCGGCCCTCAGCGAAAAACACATCTTTAATGATGCCTGTCACCTGAGATCGAATTTCTACGGGCCGAAACGCGGCCGTCTGCCCAATGAATTCTGGCTCATCAAGAATCGTTTGCGGTATTACCGTGACGACGTTGACGTGAGGCATGGGAGGTGCCTGCGGCGGAGGAGGTTCGTTTTGACATCCCACGTTTCCAAGAACCAGGACACACGCGAGAATCGCCGGCATCACTTGTGGGATTCCCATACCGTGACGCATACACAGTCTCCTTTTAACGAGATGAATCGATTCAGGTGAGATCAAGCGGTTTGATTGGAGAGAGCACAGCCGAGGGATTGCTCTTCCAGATTTCCGGGTCGGCATCGACATACACCTCCACTTCATTCCCATCGGGATCAGCCAGATACAAACTCTGACTCACCGTATGGTCGCTCATTCCGGTGATGGTGATGCCAGCGTACTCGAATTCTGCCTTCGCGTCTCGCAACTCCTGCAGGCTGTCACCGATCTTAATTCCGACATGGTAGAAGCCAATTCTTCGTCCCGGCGACGGACTCGGGGCCTCACCAACTTCGATGAGCAACAATTCATGGTGGGTACGTCCAGAGGTAAGGCCAGCGGCTTTTCCCTTAAACGCTTTTCCTATTTCTTGAAACCCAAGAAGGTCGCGATAGAAAACAAGCGATCGCTCTAAATCCTTGACGTAGAAGACCACGTGTCCGAGATGGTGGGCTTTCATGGCT